>JAISPE010000003.1 GCA_031275145.1 Prevotellaceae bacterium
CCCCCAGTCGGCGAGCGTAATGTCTTTTACTCTGTAATTTAATGTTTCGTCAATAATCATTATAATGTATTATTATTATTTTTTTCGGGCGCAAAGTTAAACGAAATATTTGAGATACAAAAACACTGTTTAACTATACCCGACTATATAAAACAAATAATCCGGCTCGGAGCCCGAAAGTTCGAGCTCGGAGCCCGAAAGTTTGCGTTCCGAGCGCAAAAGAATGCGTTCCGAGCCCAAAAGTTTGCGCTCGGAGCTTATAACAGATTTGAAAATTCTGCTAATTGACTTCGTCAAACTAAAATACCGCAATTATTTTATTTTTATTTACCACAAGGGCACAAGGGACACAAAGATTGCACAAAGAGCTTTGTGTAACCTTTGTGTCCTTGTGATAAAAACAAATTGGGAAAAATAAGCGTCATCGCATATCCAACTCACAAATTTAGACCGCTGGAAATTTAAGTAACAATAAAAACTTTCCGTTCACCGATTCCGAACAGTCCGAAATCGTACAGTACAGGGTCTTCGGGGTTTAATTTTTTCAGGACAGAAGTAAGTTCTTCGACGGTTTTTCTGTCGTTTTGTTTGCGGCTAATCAGTCCGAGAGATCGGGAAACCCTTCCGACATGCACATCCAGAGGGATAAACAGTTCCGAGGGAGAGATATTTTTCCATAATCCCAGATCTACAATTCCGTCGTTTCTGACCATCCACCGCAGGAAGAGATGCAGGCGTTTGCATGCGGAACCGGCGGCGGGATTCGATAAATGTCTTGACGAAGAACATCCGGGTTCGTTAGCCGCAACAATCTCCGTTCTGAACGATTCTATACCGTCGAACATGTTTTTTCCTGCGAAATATTCTTCCATGGATGAATACTTTGAATATACTTTCTTCAGTCCCCTGCATATATATCCCAAATCCGAGACCTTAAAAGTACGGTGCAGCGATTTGTTGTCCGACAGCAGATTCAAATCGGCCGACATCACAAAATCGTATGGCGACTTACCCGTGATGTCGAGAATCCTGTTTACGTCTCTTAAAATCATATCCCTCCGACCCCATGCGTTTATTGCCGACAGAATGCCGGCGACCTCGATATCCTGTAACAGTCCGTATCTGTGAACAAACTGAACGGGGTCGGAATCAATAAATGCGGGTACATTTATTTTCGCGGAATATTCGTCGAGGACAGCTTTGACGTCGTTTAAATCCATAAAATAACAGCCTGATCAGAACACCGGTCTGTAATATTTCATTGCTTCCGGAAGCCATGATCTGATTTTTTCCGCTCTCGTATGGTCGGAAGGATGCGTGCTGAGAAATTCGGGAGTTTTACTTCCCGACTGGGACATTCTCAACCAGAACTTCCCGGCCATAGACGGGTCGTATCCTGCCATAGCCATAAAAATAAGACCTATATGGTCGGCTTCCGATTCATGCGCCCGCGAATAGGGTAACATTACGGCAAGTTGAGAGCCAAGACCGTAAATTACCGGCGCAAATTCTTTCACCAGCTCCGATTTGTTGGTTACGGTCGCGTTGAGCGCTTCTCCTCCGAGAGCCACAACTAATTGCTGGCTCATTCTTTCGTTCGAATGTTCTGCGACGGCATGCGCGACTTCGTGTCCAAGCACAACGGCAAGTCCCGTTTCATCCTGCGTATAGGGTAAAATTCCTTCGTAGACAACAATCTTGCCTCCGGGCATGCAGAAGGCGTTGGGAGTAGCGTCTGCAACCAAATGAAATTCCCACTGAAACTCCCTGATCCGGCTTTCCATTCCGTTGCTTTTCATATACTGTTCCACCGCCGCAGCTATACGTTTCCCGACTTTTACCACCATGTCGGTCTTCTGCTTATCTTTGGAAATCGGCGCTGTTTTGATATATTCGTCATACTGGCTGAAACTGGAAGTCAGCACCTCTTCGTTGCTTACGAGATGCAGCTGTTTACGTCCCGTTAAGGGCACTGTAGAACAGCCGGCTGCAATAAGCGCTACGATTATCAGATTCTTAAAACTCCTTTTCATACTCATTTCGATTTGTCAAGTCCAAAACGTCCTGTTACACACTGAAAGATGGCGCACGACACAATGCCTGCGGTTTCCGTACGCAGCCTGTTCCGTCCCAGCGACACGGGAATAAATCCCTTGGATATAGCCGCTTCCACCTCCTGTTTCGTAAAATCGCCTTCGGGACCTATCATGGACAGCACCGGCTTGCGGGCGGCAATCGTCTCTGCAAAAGTTATGTTTTTTTCTTCGCAGTAAGCGATACATTTTTGAGCCGTAGATTTCATGCGTATAAAATCTTTAAATTCTACGGGCTGATTGATTTTCGGGAAACTCAGGTTCAACGACTGTTTCATTGCCGAGACCACAATTTTATCAATCCGTTCCATGTTCAGGACTTTGCGCTCCGAATGTTCGCTGAACAGCGGAGTAATCTCTTCTATGCCTATTTCCACCGCCTTTTCGACAAACCATTCGAATCGGTCGACATTCTTTGTTGGAGCAATAGCAATATGAAGAAATTCGGGCCGTTTATAAACCGGTTTTTTGTCAATGACATTAAGGACACACTCTTTTGTGCTGTCATTGATAATCTTTGCTGTATAGATTTCTCCCGAACGGCCGAACACATCGACGATATCGCCGGTGCGGTGTCTCAACACGCTGATACAATGTTTCGACTCTTCGGAGTTCAATACACAGATTTCATTTTCAATTTTTTCAGAATAGAACACTGTAATGTAATTTTTATATTAATACAACTAAAAAGATACTCTGTTTCACATCAGTAATTATCCGTCAAAAGCCGTTTCAACACAACCTGTGCAGAGATAACCCTGTTTGCCGCTTCCGGTATGACAATCGACTGCCGGCTTTCGATAACCTCGTCTGTGACAATCATGTTCCGGCGTACCGGCAGACAGTGCATAAAATAAGCGTTGTCGGTCAGCGCCATTTTACGCGCATCGACAGTCCAGGCTCTGTCCCGGCTTAGAACCCGGCCGTAATTCGGACCGGTATATGCCGACCAGTTTTTTGCGTAAACAAAATCGGCGCCTTCGAAAGCCCTGTCCTGATCGTATTCGATTTTTGCATTCCCCGTAAACTGTCCGTCAAGTTCGTAGCCTTCCGGATGGGTTATGACAAGTTCGTAACCTTTTGCGTTTATCCATTCGGCAAAGGAATTTGGCACTGCCTGAGGCAGCGAACGGGGATGAGGCGCCCATGTCAGGACAATTTTGGGGCGTTCCTTCTTTTTATACTCTTCGACGGTTATCAAATCGGCGAAACTTTGCAGAGGATGCCTCGTAGCCGCTTCCATGCTGAAAACAGGCTTCCCCGAATATTTGATGAACTGATTCAGGATTTTTTCCCCGTAATCGTCCTGTTTGTTTTCGAAGCGTGCAAAGGAACGTACGCCTACGATGTCGCAATAACTGCCCATAACGGGAATAGCTTCAAGTATATGCTCCGGCTTGTCGCCGTCCATAATCACTCCGTGTCCCGTTTCGAGTTTCCACGCTCCCTGATTCACATCAAGCACAATAACGTTCATGCCGAGATTTAAGGCTGCTTTCTGGGTGCTCAGTCTGGTGCGTAAACTTGAATCGAAGAATATGGCGAGCAGGGTTTTGTTTTTCCCCAGCGTATCGTACCGGAAAACATTTTCCTTCAATTTGAACGCTTCCTGCAAGGCTTCGTCAAGATTTCCAATATCGTGTACCGATGTAAAATGTTTCATATATAATATTTTATTTTGCTTTCAGTTTTTCGCCTGCATCGTTTTTGATTGCCCGTCGCCAAAATTCGGGTAACTGAGGCTGTTGCGGAGAAACGGGCATTCCGGTAGATGTGCGCGTAAATTCGCCGTCGGATTCCCGCTTGATGTTTCCGTCGATGTATTTGACAAGCAGATACCGGTCTAATTCTTTCCAGCGTTTAATTGTTGATGCGGCTGTGGTTACCGAAAAATCGGTCACAAATTCCGTCGCTTTATCTTCGTTTTCGGAATACAGTTTTTTTGCATGCTCGTCGACCACTGCGACAAGTTCAACATATTTGGATTCAAGTTCTTTTTGCAGACTGACGATATCCTGACTCATCACGTCATAACGCAGATATGCGAAATTGGTTACCCGGTTGAAAACCCAGAAGGCGGCATTGTCGGAGTATGTCAGCAAATCGCCGTTGCCGACGGCATATTCTTCCGGGACGCGGGTGCTGCAACTGTATATCGGTGTAAGGCAGGATGTGGAGGCATCGTCTGCGCTGAACCACAGTATCCCGGCCAGGGCCTGCGGCATGTCGCTTCTGCTTTCCGCAACAAACCAGAAACCTGTCTGCTGTGTGGCAATCGCTCTTTCGTGGACAAACTTTTCGCCGTCTATTTCCCAGCTCATGGGACGCCAGCGATACGGCAGTTTAAACGGTCCTGCCCCTATGTCTTCGGTCATATCCATTTTTGAGCCTTCATAATGGTCTCTCATCATTCCCGCCACATGCTCGAAAGGGATTTTTTCGTCCGGTTTGATATAGAGCGGCATCCTGTCCGTCAGGTCATGTCCCATTGCATAGTCCTGATATTTCCACATTTCGCTGTTCACGCTTTTGAAAAACGACCATACTCTTGCTTCGCAGGCGCGTGCGCCGCCGAAATCAAGCGGATTGTAGATGTCCGAAAAGCTGAAATCTTCGTCTTTGCCGCTGTACAGGCCAAATTCCCGGGCTACCTGAGCAACGTCGGCAGCATATACTGTTTCGACTTCAGGATTGAATATCCTGTCTATCTCTTTGGAAGATATCGAAGTGATGCCGTTACTCCACGGGAATGTCCGTATTCTCGCCTGATTTGCATGAGCGCAGACATATCCGTCGGGAATGCGTACGGCTACCCATACCGCGCCTTTGTTCAGATTTGTTGCGACTTTGCTCTTTTTGTCATGCTGAATCTTTGTCCCCTTGCCGACCATTTCCAGAATCCAGACTTCGTCGGGGTCTGCAATCGAGAACGATTCTCCCGACGAACAGTAACCGTACGCCTCAACGAGTTCCGTCATGACTTTGATGGCTTCACGTGCGTTTTTAGCTCTTTGCAGAGTGATATAAATCAGACTGCCATAGTCGATTATTCCTGTTGTATCGACAAGTTTCCCGACGCCGCCGAAAGTCGTTTCGCCTATGGCCAGAGAATGTTCGTTCATATTCCCGACAACGCGGTATGTGTTTGATACCTGCGGAATTTCGCCCAGAAACTTCCCCGAATCCCATTCGTAGACCTGAAGCATTGCACCGTCGGGATAACTCGCTGCCGGCCAGAAATACAGCTCGCCGTAAAGAGTGTGCGAATCGGCAGCATAGGTAATAAATGTCGAGCCGTTTTTTGATGCTCCCTTAGTCACCAGAAAATTGGTGCATGCAATAGAAGGCGTTGCAATACAGATGTACGCAGCCATTGTGAGTAATAATATTCTTTTATTCATAATCTATCTATATGTAAATATTATGCAAAGATAAGGCAATTTTATTACATAATCCAAATTTTATTTTATTTGACCGGGTGTTTATGAATATCAGATTTTTTATACCTTCGTCATTGCGAATAACCGTTTCGTACCGCAACTGAAAAGGTTTGATAACGCTTATTTTTTTACC
>JAISPE010000008.1 GCA_031275145.1 Prevotellaceae bacterium
TTATCAGTTAAATTACAATTTCGACAATTCGTTCATCCATAAAGCATAGCTTGCGTCGCTGGGCATTCGCCAGTCTCCGCGGGGCGAAAGATTTACCGAGCCGACTTTCGGACCGTCGGGCAGACATGAACGTTTGAACTGTTGTACGAAAAACCGTTTATAAAATACTTTCATCCATTTAAGAACGGTATCCTGTCCGTAAATGCCTGCGAATGCGATTTTTGCCATGAAAAATATTTTGGAGGGAGAATATCCCAGACGTAACAGGTAATACAGAAAGAAATCATGCAGTTCGTAAGGACCTACAATCTCTTCCGTAGGTTGCGTAAACTCCTGTTTTTCATTGACAGGCAGCAATTCCGGAGATACGGGAGTATCAAGGATATCTTTTAATATCTTTTTAACATTTTTTTCCGGCAGAGTATCTGCAATCCAGGCTACAAGGCGTCTGACCAGTGTTTTGGGAATACTGACATTGACCGCATACATTGACATGTGATCGCCATTGTACGTAGCCCATCCGAGCGCAAGTTCCGACAGGTCGCCGGTGCCGATTACCAGACCGTTACACTGATTTGCGATGTCCATCAATATTTGAGTACGTTCTCTTGCCTGCGTATTTTCGTATGTAACGTCGTGTATATCGGGATTATGGCCGATATCCTCAAAATGTTGCATACAGGCTTTCGTTATATCTGTTTCCCTTGCGGTTACACCAAGCTCCCTCATCAGTGCAATTGCGTTATTATAAGTACGTTTAGACGTTCCGAATCCGGGCATTGTAACGCCTATGATATTGTTGCGCGGGATTTTCAGTTTGTCGCAGGTTTTTATACACACCAAAAGCGCCAGGGTGGAATCCAGACCGCCGGATATGCCTGCGACCTGTTTTTGTATTCCGGTATGTATGATTCGTTTGGCAAGTCCGCCCACCTGAATCGAAAATATTTCGTTGAAACTTTCGTCGGCCGTTTCCGGTCTCGGGACAAAAGGGTGCGGGTTTATGCTGCGGGATATTTTTATCTCCCTTTCGGGAAAATCTACCGGCACAAAAATGTGACTGTTATCAGTATAGTTGTTGAACGAGGTATTTTTTGCGCGTAAAGACTTCAGTCTGTCGATGTCTATCTCCGAAATGACAGTCTGTTCGTCGAAAGAAAATCTTTCGGCTTCGTTCAGTATAACGCCGTTTTCGGATATTATTGCATTACCCGAAAACACTGTGTCTGTGGTCGATTCGCCCCATCCCGAGCCGGAATATACATATCCAGCAGTGCAGCGCGCCGACTGCTGTCCGATAAGCGTTTTCCGGTATCCGTGCTTGCCGACCAGTTCGTTACTTGCTGAAGGATTGAATATTATATGCGCTCCCGCGATACAGTGTTCCGCGCTCGGCGGACTGGCTACCCATAAATCTTCGCATATTTCCACCGCAAACTTCACTTTGCCGTCGCCAAGCAAAAGGTTGGGAGTAAATGGATAACAGCGTTTTGTCACCGATTTTCGTTTTGTTGCCGATTTGCCGGCCGGTTCCGCCGCATCGAAATAAATTTCCCTGTCGTCAATGTCTTTGGCCGATGCAAACCAGCGTTTTTCGTAATATTCGCCGTAGTTGGGCAGATACGTTTTGGGCACAAATCCGTATATCCTGCCTCTGCCGAATATTGCGGCAACATTGAATATCTTGTCTTTAAACATCAAAGGCAATCCTGCGATGCTGATGATATTCAGGTTCGACGTGTCTTCTACCAATTTTATCAGTGCGTTTTTTGCGCTTTCCAGCAAAAGTTCCTGAAAGAACAAATCGCCACAGGTATAAGATGTTATCGCAAGTTCGGGGAAACAGATTATTTCTACTCCCCGATCCTCTGCCGATTCTATTATCTTCCTAATTTTGGCGGAGTTAAATTCGCAGTCGGCAACTCTCACTTCGGGAATTGCTGCCGCTACTTTAAAAAATCCATGATTCATTTAATTTCACTTTTCAGTTTTGATTATATTTTGAATAACTTCCTTGCCTATAGAGCATTTCAGACATTTTTTACCTGCGCAGTATTCTGTCTGCAAATGAAGTAAAGCCTGACTTTCGAGAGCGTTAGCCGGTTTGATGCCGGATTGAATCCATTCCCTGACCGCAGAATTGGATTCGGGCGCCAACGATTCCAGAAAATATATTGCCCGCTCTCTCAGTGTTTCGTCGCCCCTGTAAATGGAATATGTGAAAATCATCGGGGCAAGTACATTGATAATTAAGTTATCGACAGCAACTTTACCAAGCCGTTTGGGTGAAGTTTGAGATGAGGTTTTCCCGAAAACATAATGACTGTCCCAATATACGGAAGCGGTTACGTCGAAAATTTCATAAATATCTTTTATATTTTCCAAAGTTACGACTACATCCCATAAACTCTGGTATTTGTTCAGTATGGCGGCAAGTTGTGCAATGCGTACCGTCGGAAAATTCACCGGCCTGAGTTTTGCATATTTCCACAGGCTTTTATCCATTTCGACAAGGTTGTGTTTGTTTTTAAGAAACTGATATTCCGACTGTAAGTTAAAAGAATATTCATCTTCGGCGTCAAAGTCGAGAAATCCGGCCTGACCGAACAGCAGCGATTCGACGGACTGTAAGGAATGACTGTATTTCCGCAGCAGTTTCGCCGGCAAACTCCGTTCCAGCATTTCAAAAGGCAATGCATTGGTTTTAAATCCGAAATATTTGAACAGTATACTGTGAAAAACTTCTTCCAAATCGTTAAACGTTTCGTTCATTAACACGTTGATACCGGCTGTTTTCTGTTCCAGCCTTTCGGTTGCAACTCTGTTCAGCCAGAACTGTACTTTGAAAGTATCGACTCCCGAAATATAATTTGCACAGGGAATGAGCTGTTTCGACTCGGAAAGTTCGATGTACCGTTTCATGAAACTTTCAGGATAAGTTATTTCTACACATGGAATTATTTCTCCGTTTTTACGTTTTATCACTGTGTCGTTTTTTTCTACAACATGAAGAATGACATTGTTGTATGCATTGTCATTACAGTGTCCGTGCAGATTCCATTCGGATGCTTTTCTGTGTATTTCCACCGTTCCCGCCCAGAGGGTATCGCCGATTCGTATTTTTGCGTTGTAAAAATCGGGTCCCGAATCTTTATTTTGAATGCCCGCAGAAACCACCTGCACCTTTTCTCCCTCGCCTGTTTCGAGATTTGCGGTGTCATATAACCCTAAATTCCAGATAAACTGTAGAAAATCTTCGTTCATTTCTTTAAAAAAATCGCATCAAAAATAATGTTTTTTTGGAACAAATGAATTAAATACCTTCCAGCATCTTCCAACATAGGATGACATGTCGGTAGAAAACAAAACAGAAACAGTCATGAATCTCTGATTAAATCAATCACGATATTCCATTTTCCACTCATGTGACAAGTTCTTAAATCTAATATATACTGTGCCCGTTTTCTCGACCATCGTTGTCCGGATTGTTTCATACCTGCCTGTACTACATTTCGATTAGCGGACTCAATGGCGCCGGAACCAATCTGTAATCCACGTTCTAAATATTGCTTATAATTCATTCTTTTTTTGTTTGTTGCAAAATAGTTAATCAGGTTATTTGCTTCCTTTGTGATTTTATTGCAATCTTCTTTGTCCGCAATTTTTCTTATTTGTTTACATACACGCTCCGATTGACTTTCTAACAGTTCTTCTTTACGTTTGTCAAGCCAGATTTTCCGCTCTGTTTCGTTCGGTATTGCTATTAGTGCAAATGCTGCCATGTGTTCGCATACATGATAATAATCTAAAATTTGAGTCGCTTTTGGATAGCTTTCTGTTTGCCACTTATGTATCCGGCATGCTCCGTCTGAAATAAATACCAAATTCTTCCCCAAATGTTCATACTTATCCGGTAACTGCTCCGCTTTTGATTCAAATTCCTGATGATTCCCTAAATGTGCTACATATTCGCTCTTCTCTATCGTACTCCTTTTCAATGTTGACAGTTTGTCGCCGGATTTATATGTTCTTAGCAACTTTACTTCTTCCCAACTATTGAACGGTTGATATTCCTTCTTTTTCCGGGTTAATATCATTGACCCGTCACTTTCGGCATAAACTACTGTCTCTGACGGTAAAGTTTCAGGGATTGATGTTGCTTCTCCGTTTTCTATGATGGACGAAACCTGTTCTCCATAACAGTTGGTGATGCGAAAATGCTGTGTCTTACTCATTGTTATTCCATAAAAACGATTTAATAACTGCACTCCTTCTTCATAATTTGTATAGTGACCCAAATAAACCATCCGTTCCTGTAATAGTGGACTGATCTTTTCGTATGACCGGTTTTGCATGTATTTATGTGTCCGCGATATCTCTATTTCTCCATATCGTGTCTGGAGTTTTTTTTCGGCGGTCGCGGTTATTACTGCCTGTTATATGTTGCAACGTTTACCGACCAAAACTATTTATCTCTTTTTCAAATGTTTCTTCAAATTCATACATGTCTGTACTCTGTTTTTCTACATCTTGCAATCTGTCCCACAAACTGCCCATCCTCTCTAAAAATTCTTCTTTTGTTTCCATTTTGTTTATCCTTTCTTTTATATATTT
>JAISPE010000145.1 GCA_031275145.1 Prevotellaceae bacterium
CCTCGCAATGACGACCCGTCGCGGATTGTTTCGTCTGCATGCCGGCAGGCTGGTCGCATATCCAACTCACAAAACTACACCGCGCGAGGAATAATCACATCAAACGTAAGCAAATCTAAAATCGTAAATCATTTTTGCTTACGCCCGCATGTTTAATCACATCGAGCGTAAGCAAAATCTAAAATTGTAAATCTAAAATCAAAAATTGTAAATCAAAAATTAAAAATTAATGAAATATTTAACATGGATAATACTGTTTTGTGCATCGGTATTACTGTCGTGCCGGACAGAAGAGAGCGGCAACTGGAAATTATGGTATGATACTCCGGCGGCGAGATGGGAAGAAGCTTTGCCGCTTGGAAACGGACGTTTAGGCGTCATGGTTTTTGGAAATCCCGCAACGGAACGGCTGCAACTGAACGAAGAAACAGTGTGGGCAGGACAGCCGAACAACAACGGTAACCCGAACGCTCTGGCGGCAATCCCCGAAATACGCAAACTGATGTTTGAAGGCAGGTATGCCGATGCCCAGAATCTTGCTACGGAAAAGGTCGTTGCAAAAACCAATCATGGAATGGCATATCAGCCTGTCGGAGACTTGAATCTCTTGTTTGCGGGACACGAAAAAGTCGAAAAATACTATCGCGAGCTGGATATTTCGACTGCAATTGCTACTACCCGCTACACTGTTGACGGGGTGGAATATGTCAGAGAAACGTTCACATCTTTTCCCGATCAGGTCGTTGTGGTCAGATTGACGGCTTCGGAGAAGGGAAAAATCAGTTTCTCCGCCAGATTCGACAGCCCGCAGAAAACCGAAATCTCGATACAGGATTCCGACCTTATATTAAAAGGTATATCGGGCAATCAGGAGGGACTTGAAGGAAAGGTTAGATTCACCGCCCGTACGAAAATCGTTCCCGAAAAAGGGAATCCGGCAAGCGCAACTGCCGACAAACGCTTAACCGTTTCCGACGCCGACGCTGTTACCGTATTTATATCCATAGCGACGAATTTTGTGAACTACCGCGATCTGAGCGCCGACGCCGATAAACGTGCAGCCGACCGTATGCAGGCTGTCATGCAGAAAGATTATAAAAAGATAAAGGCCGATCATATTGCATATTATCAGCAGTACTTCAATCGTGTGAAACTGGATTTGGGAACGACCGATTCCATACGCAAACCTGTAAATACGCGGATTCTGGAATTTGCCAAAGCCAGGGATCCTCATCTGGCTGCGCTGTATTTCCAGTTTGGACGCTACCTGCTTATCTCCTGCTCGCAGCCCGGCAATCAGCCTGCCAATTTGCAGGGTATATGGAACAGTCTGATGTCGCCGCCCTGGGACAGCAAATATACAACCAACATCAACGCCGAAATGAACTACTGGCCTGCCGAAGTTACTAATCTGCCGGAACTTCATCAGCCGTTTATCGACATGGTAAAGGAACTGTCCGTTACGGGAGCCGAGACGGCTAAACTGATGTACGGCGCGCGCGGATGGGTACTGCATCACAATACCGACATCTGGCGCATCACCGGCCCCGTAGATCAGGCCGGCTCCGGGATGTGGCCAACCGGAGGCGCATGGGTATGCGAACATCTGTGGGAACGCTATCTCTATTCGGGCGACAGAGAGTATCTTGCCGAAGTATATCCGGTTATGAAAGGCGCTGCTTTGTTTTTCCTCGATTTCATGGTCGAAGAACCCGAACATCACTGGTTAGTTGTCGCTCCTTCGAACTCGCCCGAAAATGCGTTTACATATACTTATATGGACAAACAGTACCGCTCGACAAATGCATACGGCATAACTATGGATAATCAACTGCTTTTCGAACTGTTCAGCAATCTGATTTCGGCAAGCGAAACGCTGAATATCGACAGGGAGTTTGCCGATACTCTGCGGCAGACCCTCAAACGTCTGCCTCCAATGCAAATCGGACAGCACAGCCAGTTGCAGGAGTGGATGTACGACTGGGACAATCCCAACGACAAGCACCGTCATGTCTCCCATCTCTACGGCGTTTATCCAAGCTACCAGATATCCCCGCTGCGTACGCCCGAACTGTTCGACGCTGCCCGTACTTCGCTGAATTACCGCGGCGATCCGGCTACCGGCTGGTCTATGGGCTGGAAAGTCTGTCTGTGGGCGCGCTTTCTCGACGGTAACAGGGCATACAAGCTGATTACCGAACAGTTGAAACTGACGAATCATGCTACAACCGACTACAAAGGCGGCGGAACGTATGCCAACATGTTCGACGCTCATCCGCCTTTCCAGATCGACGGGAATTTCGGCTGCACTGCCGGAATAGCGGAAATGTTAGTGCAAAGTCATGACGGCGCCGTGCATATTCTGCCGGCATTACCCGATGTCTGGGCAAAAGGGAAAGTCTCCGGATTGAGAACAAGAGGCGGATTCCTGACCGGTATGGAATGGGAAAACGGAAAGATCAAAACGCTGAGAATAAAATCGCTGTCAGGCGGAAATCTGCGTATCCGTACTTCAACGCCATTGACGCTGCCGGACGGCGGAAGTCTAAAGCAGGCCTCCGGAAGCAATCCCAATCCTCTGTTCAAAACGCACGAAATCCCGTCTCCTCTCATTTCCGACAAGGCGAAAATCAATCCCGCAGGAGTGAAAGCAACTCTGGAATACGACGTGCCGACAGAACAGGGTAAAGAATATGTGTTCGTCGTAAGCCGGCAATGAACAGATAATTAATGTAAAATTGTTGAGCCGGCGTGGCGTCCTCAGTTCGGCGTAGCGTCTTCGCTACGTCGAAGCTAAAAGCAAATCTCCTGACTTGCAGCTTGTGGCAAAGCAGGAGTTTTGCTCTGTGGAGAGGCCGTTTTGATGTCCGGCAGTAATCGAACTGAGTCGTTATGGAAAACAGTAGAAGATGTTTCTTTGCATCTCAATTTGTTTGCTGTTTCGTTGGCGCATAGCCGAACTGCCGCTTGAACACTCTCGAAAAGTGCGACAGGTTTTTGATAATTTAATAATAGTTGCTGCATTCAGCGAATGTCAACATAATTACAGAAAAGGGCGCAAGCCATATTCCTGCGTCCTTCCCTTACATTTCCGGGCCGTACAACCGCCGTTTACGGCACAATAGCGCTTTCGATTTCGCTTTCTCGCCCTTTTCGTTCTGCCGGCAGATATAAAATCTTGACGAAACAGTATTAATCCTTGCTCCGAGCGCCGTCGTCCTCGCTTTTTGTGACAAGCTCCTCGCTTTTAGTGACAACGTCGACTCTTTTTGTGACAAAATGGCAGTCGCGGGCATCCGAAGCCATGTATAAGCAAAAGTTCTGTAATTTCGGGAAATGGCAGAACGGTTTCTACGGGTAAAATTTGCAGAAAAACTGAGCAGTTACTGCAAAGCCGCATCCGGGTGTTAATTTATCCGTTTCCATTTCCCGATATATTTATTGATTTGATATTTCATTTTGAGTTTTCCTGCTTAACGAATTAAATACTAACCCGTATGAAACATCCAGCATCTGTTTCAAAACCGTTTCGGGAACGTCTCCGTTTAAGCGTACGGAGCTCCAGTGCGTTTTGTTCAGATAGTATCCCGGGACAATGTCGCTGTATTTTTCACGTAATTCCTCGCCCTGTTCCGGCATATGCTTGACGGAGATAATCGCGTTACCTTCGCCGTCGTTGCCAACCAGAGCAAACATCTTGCCGCGAACCGAATAGCGAATGGCGTCCCATTCCTGTTTGTAATCTTCTTCCGCGCCTTTTTTTGACAGACAGTGTGCCTGTAT
>JAISPE010000200.1 GCA_031275145.1 Prevotellaceae bacterium
ATACAGGACATGAGGTATTGACTGTTCTACCGAGCGATGCATCCCTAGCGGGATGCCATAATTGATACCTTTATTTATTGAAGACTCCTTTGCGATATGATTTTAATTAAAACGTTATATATAAAACATATCAATCCTGTGCGGCTCAAGAGTTCTGATGATTGACATGACCGGACTGTGAAACAGGCTGGCTGGACATGAAATCATAATTGATGTGTGAGGGCGGTCGTTTCCTAATGGAACCTGGACGGAACGAAATTTCTACCGAAGAGAAAATTTTCGGCTATCGAAGAGGAAAAAAATTTCTACCGAAGAAGAAATTTACGGCTATCGAAGAGAAAATTTGCACCAATAGAAAATAAACGCCCAATTTGGGTGTCTCGACATTACGCATTCTCCAGAACGTATTCATACTTTTATACTTCCAACGGCCTAAACTTGTAAGTTTGATAAGCGACGAAGCAATCCGGAAATACACGACCTTCCGGGTTGTTCGTCACTGCGCTTCCCGCAGTATAATGATTTTCGTAAACAACCTTATTTTTACCTTATTGTTTCGTCCGGTTTAATCAGGTAACGAGGTTGGTTTGTGTGTATTCCGTGTGCTACTGAAGTTAGTTTGTTATTTAAAATCAGGTAGAACGATAAACTTTAAGGAACGATGAACTATAAACGGCTGACACCAGCGTTCATAGTTCATAGTTTACCGTTTCTTAAAGTTCACTGTTTTTTACAAGATATTCTGCAATCTGGATTGCATTCAATGCTGCTCCTTTGCGTATCTGATCGCTGACTGTCCAAAACGCCAATCCGTTAGGATGAGTATAATCTTTGCGTAAACGTCCTACATATACATCGTCGCAACCGGCAAGATGGAACGGCATAGGATATTTTCCTTCGGCCGGATTATCGAGTAAAGTTACTCCCGGAGCAGATTCAAATGCCTGTCTCACGTCGTCCAGCGACAGTGGCTCTGCCGTCTCGCACCAGATTGCTTCGGAATGGGCGCGTATAACAGGTACACGAATTGCCGTAGCGCTTACAGATATGTCGGAGTGCATTATTTTTCGTGTCTCGTTATGCATTTTCATTTCCTCTTTGGTATAGTCATTGTCCGTAAACACGTCTATCTGAGGAATAAGATTGAAAGCCAGCTGATATTTGAATTTTTCGACAGTAGGCTCCGTTCCGTTCAGTACCTGCCGCGACTGGATTTTCAGTTCCTCCATTGCAGCCGCGCCCGCGCCGCTCGCCGACTGATATGTCGCAATGTGTACACGCACAATATGCGACAGTTTTTCAACGGGATTCAATGCCACAACCATCTGTATGGTCGTGCAGTTAGGATTTGCGATAATGTTGCGGGGACGTTTTTTTGCATCTTCGGCGTTAATCTCCGGAACAACCAGAGGCACATCGTTATCCATACGGAAAGCGCTTGAATTGTCAATCATTACAGCGCCGAATCCGGTTATGTCCGAAGCATATTCCCGCGAAGTTCCCGCGCCGGCAGAGGCAAGGGCTATATCGATACCTTTGAAATCGTCGTTATGTTTCAATTCTTTGACTGTGATTTTCTTTCCACGGAAAACATATTCCGAGCCCGCGCTGCGTGCAGAGCCAAACAAAACCAGCTCGTCCAGAGGAAATCTGCGTTCATCCAGCAGTTTCAGAAATTCCTGACCTACTGCTCCGCTTATACCAACTATTGCTACTTTCATATCTTCAAAATAATAATTATCATATTTTAATTTAACGGCGCAAAAGTACAAAAAGATTTGATTCCGCGTAAAATCCTTTTTTTTGACAGAACCTTTAGCTCGACGAAGTCAATTAACTCTTTTTTTTGACAGAATTTTTAAATCGGCGTAGCCAAACTTTAGTTCGACGAAGTCAATTAACATAATTTGCAAAATTAACAGATTTGTAAATTATGAAAATTCTGTTAGTTCTGTCAAAAAAAGTTTACGATTCCGAAATTTGTCTACATTTGCGCCGTTTATTTTTAAAATAGATTATATAATGGAAAATTCGCATAAAATAATGAAAGTCGCCGCAGGTTACGGTCTTATTCTGGGTCTTATCATGATTGTTTCACAGTTAATCAGTTTTCTCGTGCCGTTACTTTCGCCGGGTATATATATCGCCGGAATTATTTACACAACAATTCATTACAGGGAAAAATATTCGGGCGGGACAATCACTTACGGCAGATCTTTACTTTTTGGAATCCTTGTATCGGGATTCGCTTTCATCATTCTTGGAATGTTCTTTTATATAATGTTTTCGCTGTATCCGGCCGAATACATGGAACTGTTCAACGCCGTTATGGAAAAGATGAAAACAAAAGGACTGGCGACGCCGTCGGAAACGTCTATGGATTCTCTTCGTAACCCGGTAATATGGATTGTCACATATCTGTTTCTCGGTCTGTTTGCAGGACTTGCAGTATCGGCAATTGTTTCGATATTCACTAAAAAAAATTAATATGGATATTTCAATAGTCATACCTTTATATAATGAGG
>JAISPE010000224.1 GCA_031275145.1 Prevotellaceae bacterium
CCCGCAATCCCATATCACAAAACTGTACCGTGCATAGTATAATTGCCCTAATCTTTGGATGCATTCCTAACGGAATGCAGGCTGTGCCTGCCTGCATTTCTACCGAGTACCCCATCAAAAATTTTAATTCAAAAAAACAAGAAACTAAAATGATTAAATATTAATCGGTTACATTTTAGTTATATGAAAGCGATGCATTCCTAACGGAATGCTTTTTGTTGCAGCTTTTTGTGGTTTAAATTGACGACATTGAGCTAAAGCATACGGTAGGGGCGGCATGGGGCGGCGACCGGGAACAGTTATTTATTTTTTTGAATTAAATCCGGTTAATGGGGTACTCATTTACACCTAATTTTCCAAACAAAACAACCTCAGTAGCCTGGAAATATGATATAAACTCCAGACCTCATTACCCCATTAAATCGACGGCATCCGGTTCGGTTTAATGGGGTAATGAGGTTGGTGTGTGTGTGTTACATTACTGCTACTGGGGTTGTTCTGTTATTTTGAATTAGGTAGAAATGAGGTTTTGGAATGACAAAATCTTTGAAGGGCAAAAAATTTTTTGCCACTACGGTTATCATCGCCATGGAACATCGCCGACATCGCACCGCTCGGCGTAGTCTCCAGACTACGTCGGGTTAAAAGCAAAGCTCCTGCTTTGCCGCAAGTCAGGAGACTTGCTTTTAGCCGCGACGTAGCGAAGACGCTACGCCGAGCGCAGGGGACACAGCCTTTTATCAGCTGCCGGTGGTAATGCGTCGTTACTGCTGGTGGTAATGCGTCATTACCACCGGCAGTAATTCGTCATGACTAAGCGCCGGATGACGGACACGCCTTTACTGTATAATACGATATTCCTGTTTTTACCGGACAACTGTCTATTATGTTAATATTCAGTTACGAATTACATTTTAAAATTAATTTATATACATTTGTGCCGTCAAATGACATGCATTTTTTGCAGGAAGCATTAAATATAAAGTCATTTTGAAGAGTAATCGGATAAAAATATTATTAATTAATTAATGAGTAAAAAGAATAAAAGCAAAACAGATTTTTTGCAAAGCGTCATAGATGTTTTTGAAGCAAACCCAACGAAACTTTATAATTACAAGCAGATTGCTTCCATAATTAATCTGGACGGCGATATGCACGAGATGCTTTTAGTGACACTTGACGGACTGGTTTTACGCGGGATACTGACAAATCCTCAATTAGGTAAGTATATGTATAAAAAGCCCGAAGACGTCTTTTTGACGGGAAAAGTCGATGTTACGAAACAGGGATCCGCATACATCGTCCCGGACGACGAATCCACCGAAGACATTTTTGTCTATGAGCACAATATGAACCAGGCGCTTCATGGCGACAAAGTAAAAGTAAAAGTATTCAACAAAAAAGGAGGACGCGCGGAAGGCGAGATAGTCGAAATCCTCGAAAAGTCGAAACGTACTTTCGTGGGCAAGATCGAAGTATCGTCCAGATACGCTTTTGTCGTTCCCGACAGTAAAAATATGCCGTATCATATTTTCATTCCGCTTTCGAACACCAAAGGCGCTCAAAACGGTCAGAAAGTAGTCGCCAATATAGTGGAATGGAAAAAGGAAATGAAGAGTCCTACCGGGAAAGTCGTTGATATTTTGGGTGCATCGGGAGATGCAAATGTGGAAATGCACGCAATACTTGCCGAATTTGATTTGCCGTATTCCTATCCGGAACATATTGACAAGCTTGCTCAGCGTATTTCAGGAAAGATTACGGCCGGCGATTATGCCAGTCGCCGGGATTTCAGGGATATTGTAACGTTCACGATTGATCCTAAGGATGCAAAAGATTTCGACGATGCACTGTCGATTCGCATGCTGGATAACGGTCACTGGGAAGTAGGAGTACATATTGCCGATGTTACCCATTACGTGAAAAGTAATTCGGCGATAAACAGGGAAGCCGAAACGAGAACGACATCCATATATCTGGTCGACAGGACTGTGCCGATGCTTCCCGAGCGGCTTTCAAATTTCATCTGCTCGCTTCGTCCCGACGAGGAGAAACTGTGTTTTTCCGCAGTATTTGAACTGGATAACAGGGCTGTGATCAAAAACGAATGGTTTGGCCGCACAGTCATTCTCTCGAAACGGCGATTCACATACGAAGAGGCTCAGGATGTCATAGAAACAGGAAAAGGAGACTATTCGGAAGAACTGTTGAAACTTAATGCTCTGGCACAGATCATGAGGAAAAACCGTTTCAAAAACGGAGCTGTCACTTTTGAGCGCGAAGAGGCTAAGTTTGAACTGGACGAGAACGGGAAACCGCTGAGGGTATATTTCAAGGAAATGAAGGAATCGAACCAGTTAGTCGAAGAATTTATGCTGCTGGCAAATAAGAAGGTCGCGGAAAAAATCGGGAAAAAAGTCGCAGGTCAAAAGCCCAAAACATTCGTGTACAGAACACACGACAAACCCGATTTTGACAGGCTGAACAGTTTCAGCTCTTTTATCAAGCGATTCGGTTACAATATGAAACTGGATAATGACACCCGCCTGTCGAAAGAAATGAACAAAGTTTTATCCGAAGTCAAAGGCAAGCCCGAAGCCGGACTGATAGAAACACTTGCAGTACGTTCCATGGCCAAAGCCGTTTACTCGACTGACAATATCGGTCATTACGGACTTGCTTTCCCGTATTACACTCATTTCACATCTCCTATCCGCCGTTATCCGGATATGATGGTACACCGGCTGTTAGCCTCATACCTCGACGGGGAGAAGTCTGCCGACGTCGAATATTACGACACAATGTGTAAACAGTCATCTCTCATGGAACAGAAAGCGACAGAGGCCGAAAGAGCTTCCATCAAATACAAAATGATTGAATTTATGGAGAATAAAATCGGTGAAATATACGAAGGCCTTATTTCCGGAGTCACGGAATGGGGAATATTTGTAGAACTTATTGATACAAAAATCGAAGGAATGGTATCCGTCAGGTCTATGAAAGACGATTATTACTATTTCGATGAAAATAATTACAGAATTGTCGGACGGTCGTCGGGAATGACATATACTCTGGGCGATAAAGTGACCGTGAAACTGACAAATGCCGATATTTCACAGAAACATATAGATTTTCAATTAGTCAATCAGGAACTTGACGAATACAAAACTGCCCGTCACAATGTGAAAAACAAAAAGCGGAAAAAATAAACAGTCGGAACAGAATGGAAAGAAGCAATCCGTACCGAAACTGAAAAGGCTTGATGAGGCTTGCTGGCCGCGGGTTTTCCTTTCCCGCGTTTCCTTCGAGCGAGAGTTTTCAACTATTCGGTCACATCAATCCAGTCGAAACGGTTTTGCATACAGTTCATAAACTTAATAAAACCGTCTTTTGCGATTATGAGCGACGCAGTATTGATGCAGGGATGAAAACTCAGACGTTCCGCGTTTTGGAGATTTTTGTCTATGAAGACATGCACATGATGAGCGGTGTCGTGGATCAGACCGAAAGGCGTAACAGAGCCGGGTGTCACGCCGAGATATTTCATCAACCGCTGTTCGGACGCGAAACTTAACTTTCCCTGGCGCAGCTGTTTTTCGATTCGGTGGATATTCATATCGCAGTCGCAGTCAAGAATAACAAGATAGTGCTGATTGCCTTTGTGATTGCGAAAAAACAGGTTTTTACAGTGTTTAGCGTCGTGTCCCGCCCAGTACTGTTTTGCGATTTCAATAGTCGGCGCAGGCGGATGCTCCAAATATTCGAACACGATATTCAGCTCTTCAAGCAACTGATACAGTTTTTTATCTCCATTCATAATGATATGTTTATCAAAAAAAACATAATGAAAAATTTGTTCAAAGTTAATTCAAAATTATGAATTGTGAATACAGGATGGCTACATTGTCCGTATTATCATGTTGTTCGATGTTGTTCGAAAATGTGGCGTCATTGCGAATACCCGTTTCGTACCGCAACTGTCTGAACTGTGATTTTTGTGATTGGTATGACAGTGTCATTTAAATGTCCGGCTGTCACTGCGAATGCCTTTCGTACCGCAACTGAAAAGGTTTGATGACGCCTGTCTCTTTCGCTCGGCGTAGCGTCCTCGCCACGTCGCAGCTAAAAGCAAAGCTCCCCGCTTCGCGCAAAAAATATATTGAGAATAGAAAGCGCCGGCAAAAACGACGGTGAATCCGAGAAAATTAACGGATAAGTGCAGCTGGCGTATAGCCGAACTGCTCCCTGAAAACCATCGAAAAGTGCGACAGGTTTTTGAAACCCGCTTCAAAACAGACGCCGGACACCTTGCCTCAATGCCCCCGTCTCAAACGCCTCCATACCTCCTTTCTCTTTTTTGATAATGCTGAATGGCCTGCAACAAATCTTCCCGATTAAAATCAGGCCAGTATTTTTCTAAAAAATACAGTTCTGAATATGCAGACTGCCATAACATAAAATTACTGAGACGGTATTCTCCGCCTGTACGAATAATTAAATCCGGATTGGGAAGAAAATTTGAGGATAGGAAACGGGATATTTCATTTTCTGTTATCTGATTAATATCCAGTTTGTTTTTGGTGAAATAATTGAATAGCGCTTTAACTGCATCCGTAATCTCGGATTTGGATGAGTAACTGATACAGACAGTAAAAACCATTTCAGTTTTTTCTCCTGTTACACTTTCTAAATGGTGCAAATATTCATTCAATTCGGGCGGTAACATTTCAGATTTTCCCAAGAACTTAAAACGTATATTATGTTTTAGTATCACTTCTTCATCAATAGAAGTATGTATTAATCTCATTATTATATCTACTTCTTCTTTCGGGCGTTTCCAGTTTTCCAAAGAAAAGGCATATATGGTAAAATATTTGATATGTAACTCTAAAGCTGCCAGCATCATGTCAAGAACGACTTTACTGCCGGACTGATATCCAAAACTTCTGCTTTCGCCATTCTTTTTTGCCCATCTGCCGTTACCATCGATAATAATAGCGACATGTACAGGATAATTTGAATCTTCTTGTCTTTCCATACATTGTTTTATTCAAATAATAACTCCTCAGCCCGGATACCGGTCTGATATAGGCAGTTGATTGTTTCTTCGGCTTTCAATTTTTCACATTCAATCCGAATGATTTTGTCACAATCGTCAAAATCAATGTTCCACGCTACTGTGCGAGGATGATTATCCGGTACGGTAGCCATATTTTTCACATCATTATAATTACGGGGTGATGATTTTAGCAATAAAACCCCTCTTACTTCTTTTGTCGCTTCCATGGTTTGAATACTGATATCACGACAGCTGTTAAAAGTAAAAAAATTTGGACAGACGCCCAGATAACAGTCTGTAACACATTATAGAAAAATGTATTGTTATCAAGCGAATAATTTGAAATATCTTCAACGGGATAAACGTTAGTATTGACCCATGTTCCCAGAAAAAACGTTCCTAAAATTGCCATCAGGACAGTAAGTATCCATTTCACAATAATCCACTTGTGCTTAAAAAATCCCCAATTAGTCCA
>JAISPE010000263.1 GCA_031275145.1 Prevotellaceae bacterium
GCTTTACGATAGTCGTAAAGGTGGCTTTACGATAGTCGTAAAGGTGGCTTCTCTATAATTCATTATCTTTGTGCCATTATTCATTATTGTTTATTTCTTAATTATGACAGATTTCATTAAAGTAGAATACCCCGTTCGCGAGAAAGATTTACTGGAGACACAGCTGCTGATAGCGTCTCAATCGAAAAAACTGCGGAGACAGAGATGGACGGCTTCAGTTTCGGCAACGTTAATATTGTTTGTATGTATACTTTGCCGGCATCCGGACGATATAAAATGGATTCCGGCAATAACAATCAGTATTCTTGCCGGCGGATTACTCTTTTTCCTAATAATTCCTTATACCTATCGACGGCATTACCTGAATCAGGTTAAAACCTGTTTTGCCGGGATGATCGGAGAGACTGTTGAAGTGAAGATTACGGCTGATTCCATAGAAACCGTAGACAAAACAGGAGAAACAAAAATAAAACTGACGACGGTTAAAAAAGTGTATGAAACCGGTAACTTATTTATTTTTCAATCCGATAGCGGACTTTATCTGACAATAGCAAAGCAGGACATTGATGCCGTCAAATTCCGGGATTACCTGATTTCACATCTGCAAACGGGAATTACCCGCATGTAAATATAGCAAATTCGAACAATCGAAAAAAAATGCACTGTTCATGCAACAATTTTTGCATGAAAAACATCTTTATGATAATTGTCATAGAAAAAAGTTATGTATAATTCTAAATAATAATAAGAAAAATGAAACAGGTTAATAAAATTACATTATTGTTTGTGCTGTTTGTGTCGGTTGCGATGCAGGGAAGTTCCGAATATGATTATGGTTATTATGCGGTTTATATGAGTAGAGAAACCCTCGAAAAATCGGTCTTTTTTCTGGAAACAGGTAAGGAGATTAAAAATCCCGGCAAGATCTACTATAAAAAACCGTATCTGTTCATAAATGAAAAGTATAAGGGAGTACATGTTATTGACAATACCGATCCGAAAAATCCTGTAAAGAAAGGATTCATAGTAGCTCCGGGCTGTCTGGATATGGCAGTGAAAGACAGTGTCATCTATCTCGACAATGCTGTGGATATGGTCAGTTTCGATTTGACGGAAATGAAGGAAGCGAAACGAATACGCAGTGTATTTCCCGAACTCGTACCTCCCGGCGATGCGCGTTATGACGACGATCGTGGAGATCTTATTATAGTAGAATGGGTAAAAAAATGATACAAGGCATGAAACGGATATATAGTTTTTATAGTTTAATAATTGTAGTGGTGGCGTTTACAGCGTCATGTTCAGACGGTTCAGAAGGCAGTATGTCCGACGGTGGCGGAAAAGGCGGCTCAATGGCGCGGTTCTGTATTGTTGGAGATTTTCTTTTCACTGTCGATAACTCCAGTCTGAAGACATTTAATGTTTCCGATTCTAAAAACCCTGAATTCTATCAGTATAGAACGCAGGGTTTAGAATCCGGTATAGAAACAATATTCCCGATGGACTCGCTGTTATTTATCGGTTCTCAAACCGGAATGCACATATTCGGCGTCTCGGACCGGGGATTCCTTCAATATCTGTCCAGTACAGCACATATACGCAGCTGCGACCCGGTAGTGGCACAGGGAAATTATGCTTATGTTACTCTTAATTCCAATAACACAGGATGCGGACGGACCACTAATCTCCTTCAAATATACGACATAACAAATCCTGAAAACCCTGAACATTTGAAGGATATTGCAGGGTTTACTTCTCCAATGGGCTTGGGAATAGACGGAGACAAACTGTTTGTATGCGACGACGGATTGAGGGTATTTGACATAACAAACAGAGCATTGCCCAGGCAGATAGACGACCTTCACTCTGCCGGACTGCACAATGTTTCCGATGCTTACGATGTTATTCCTCTCAACGGACATTTGATTCTTGTCGCCTCAAGCGGAATATATCAGCTGGATTATACGGGCGAATCATTGCGCTTATTAAGTAAAATAGAAGTAAAACGGTAAAATTAAAGAATATGAACAGATTATTATTTACACTGTTTGCTTTATTGACTGTATCGACACTTCCGGCTCAAACTCGGGAACAAACGATTGCGGAAGAATTTCCCGATCAGGCAGGAAAATATGCAGTAGCGGTATATCCGTTACACCTTTTCAACAATGGCCTGCGACTCGACTTTGAAATGAAAATCAAAAATACGCCCGCATGGATTCAGATAGGCGCTTCGGGATATTTCGGAACTATGCCGTCAGCGTATAACGAATATAACAAATGGAGTACGATTTACGGAGAAGAATTCAACCATCTTCTCGGTGCAGGACTGGAGTTGAATTATAAACGTTTCTTCAATCAAAAAGAAACATGGTATTATGCAGGCGGATGTTCATATTCGCGATATAATGTTGACTATGTGGACAGATACTGGTATTCATATATCGAAGACGGTATGGAATACCGTACGACTAAATTCGGATCTTTAAACCAGAAAATAGACAAATTCGGAATAAGCGCGTATTTGGGACACCAAAAATCAAAACACGCATTCCTTTCGGATATTTTTGTGGGACTTGGCTACAGATATAGCCTTAAAAGTAACCGTATTGCCAAATCATTTGATGACAGTATGCTTGCCTGGGGCTATAAGGGTGTTGTCTTCATAACCGGCGTCAGGATTGGCGTTAAATTTAAACAGTGAAAAAATGAAGAAACCTTAAAAAGTCCTCGTTCCAGAGGACTTTTTTATTTGGGGAAACTCCTCTGTCTGACAGAATGCCCTTTTGACATAATTAACAGAAACTTTAGTTCGACGAAGTCAATTTTCATAATTTACAAAGTCGATCAGAATTAACAGAATGACTTACGCACTCAAATGTATGCGCAGCCATTCTGCTAACTCCCCACGCTCGGCGTAGCGTCTTCGCTATGTCGCAGCTAAAAGCAAGTCTCCAGACTTGCCGCAAAGCGGAGCTTTGCTTTTAACACGACGTCTGGAGACTGCGCCGAGCGAGAGTCATATTTAAACGGAATGACTGTCTGTTTTATCCGTACAGCCCCATTTCCCGTTTAACTTTACAGGAAACAATCCTTCGGAACTTCGACCTGCATTATTGTATTTCAACGGAATGATTTCTTTGCCGTTTTTGTCGATATAGCCATATTTGCCGTTTAATCCTACCCTGGCACGCCCTTCCTGCAGTTTTTAATATTTTCATTCCTTTTTCTGTATCCATATATTTTATAACAAATCATTTAAAATCCTATTTTACGTCTTTCGCGGTCGGATGTATCGC
>JAISPE010000286.1 GCA_031275145.1 Prevotellaceae bacterium
CGTCACAGAAATTTTTCCCGTTTTTGAAGATTCATCAGTCCTGTCATCATCCAGATTATGCTGCCGGCGAGCAGGAATACGCGGTTTTTCAGCACCGTACTTTCCCGTATGACGGACATCATCCCGCGCGGCAGGTGAAAGGGATTGAGCAGTACATTCCAGTATACGTCTTTGTTGATAATGATGAACAGGATTGCTATTACAATCATTATAACGGCCGTACCGTTGCCGTTGCGGGTTATGGTTGAGAACATGAACGCAAGATTGCCGTAAAACAGTACCGGAAACATCAGTTGAAAGGACATCTCCAGCGGATTGACGGGATACAGCAAAATCACTGTAATGTACGAAAACAGTATGAGGATAAGGAATATCGCCGCATATATGATTATCAGGCGCACTGCCCATACCTTGTATTTATAGTTCGGAATCCCGAAAAGCAGTTCGAGAATACGGGCGTCTCCGTCGTTCTGTATGCCGAACACCGAAGGATAGAAAACAAGCAGCGCCGCCGGAAACATAAACAGGGAATAGACAAGTTCGTCGGTGATTTCCTCCCTGTCCCATGCCGCCTGAAACATGAAAAAAATCAGAAAAAACAGAGCGGCAAGTATAAACCATACAAATTTGCCGGCAAATATGATTTTGATGTTGTATTTCACTAATTTCGGAATGATGCGTATATATTGGGCTGCTTTCATAATGCCTGATAATTAATTTTCATACATGTTTTTCAGAAGACAGAGATAGGCGTCTTCGAGATTGGGTTCGACCTGTACGGCGCCGTCAAAAGGAGGCCGTTCGACGGATAAATATCTGACCTGTATCGAATCGCCGTCCTGCATGTGATGCACTGTTCTGCTCCTGTCAAGTTCGCTGTCGAACGTCGCCCTGCTGACGCGGAAACGCCATACTTTCCCGGCAGCCATGCCGACCATGCTGGCCGGATCGCCGAAATATTTGAGTTCGCCCCTGTTGACCACAGCAACCTGATTGCACGAACTCGATATGTCTTCGATGATGTGTGTCGAAAAAATAACAATCCGTTCCCTGCTCAGTTCGACAAGGAGATTGCGGAAACGTATCCTTTCGCGGGGGTCGAGGCCGGCGGTGGGCTCGTCCACAATCAGTATTCGCGGCAGATGCAGCAAAATCAGAGCAATCCCGACACGCTGTTTCATGCCGCCGGAGAATGAGGCGATTCTGTCGTTCCTGCGTTCGTACATGTGTACGGCCTTGAGGACATACTCGATACGCTGACTGCGGACAGAGGGATCGCTCACGCCTTTCAGCATCGCCTGATAGTCCAGAAACTCCTGCGAAGTCATGTTTTCGTACGTTCCGAACTCCTGTGGAAGAAATCCGATAAGGCTCTGCAATTCTTCCCGGTATATGCGGGTATCGAATCCGTTTATCCAGATACTGCCGTAGCTCTGTTCCAAAATTCCGCATACGATACGCATCAGAGTCGATTTGCCGGCGCCGTTTGGTCCCAGCAGCCCGAACATTCCGGTTTTGATGTCGAACGATATTCCTTTCAGCGCTTTGAACGGTTTACGGCGTTTCCCGAGTACTGGAATCTTTTTCACTGTCCGGAAATACGAACGTCTCAAACGGCCTTTGACACGTTCGACATTGATGTCTTTTTCGTACAGATTAACCGAGGTACGGTAAACCGCGAGACAGATAAACCAGAGTACGGTTATCACGGACACCATGTTGGGACTGTCGAGTTTGCGGAACATTCCGGTGATGACAAACGCCGGAATCGCCCAGAAGGCAAGCCTGTTCACAAATCTCGCCAGTCTGCTGCCGTCAAAACGGTAATTCAGGTATTTACGTATGTTTCGCCACAAATAAAGAGTTGCCAGATATACGATAAACGAAAAGATGAAAATCCACAGTCTGTTTTTAAGATAACCGTAGGTGAAATACAGGATAAATGCGTACAGAGCGTACTGCCACACGTCGTTAATGAAATGTTTCAGACTGTGATATTCGCCGGATATTCCCAGACGTTTGCGGGTTAGCAGTCCGCTGTTCCACTGTCTGCCAAACCGTCCCGTGCGGTCGTATATCTTGACGAGGTTACGTATGGATATGCGTATTTCTTCTTTTGCATCAATAAGTTTTGCATTTGCACGGCGTAAACTGTTCTGCGCAAAATATGTCATGCCCGGAATCAGTACCGTAAGCGCTACAAAATAAACAGCCTGCCATATCATTCCTTCTATATAAAAATATATGCACGCAACCCCCGTCACGTAAAGCAAGGCATGGACAGTCCGTATTTTAAGGGAGAGTGTCCGGTACCATTTCAGAGTATTTTCAAGTCCCAGACATGCCGTCGGTACAAGTATCAGGGTCAGGAGTGTGGAGAACAGCAGGCCTCCGATAACGGTAATGGCAAAAGGCGCTCCGATAGCTCCCGCGTATTCGGTGTCGCCCATGGCAAGCGGAAACATTGCCACTATGGTCGTTATGGCCGTTATCAGTATCGGCCGCACCCGCGACAGTCCTGCCGTCATCAGCGCCCTGCTGCGCCTGTATCCTCTGCTGCTTAATATGTTTGCGTAGTCAATCAGTATGATGCTGTTGTTGACAACCACTCCCAGAAGTATCAGGAAACCGATAAGCGTATTGGCGCTCAGCAGACTGTTGCCTGTAACGATGATGGCAAGCAGCGAACCTATGGCCGCCAGAGGTATCGAAAATGACAGTACAAACGGGGTGACAACCGATTCGAATACCGAAGCAAGTATTATAAATATCAGTATAAACGCAGCTGCGATGAGAAATCTGAAATCGCCGAAATCGTTTTCCTCGTGGAATACTTCGACCGCTACGCCGGCCGGCAGATTGTATCCGTTAACAAGCCTGTCGATGTCGCTACGGTACGATTCCAGCAGCGAGCGCGACGATTCGCTTTCGCGCGAAAAGGAGTAAAACACCTGTATCTGTTTGTCTCTGTTGACGCGGTTAATCTTTGACCGTCCGCGCCCGTATGTGATGTCGGCGATATTTTCGAGTTCGTAGATGCCTCCGCGATCGGTATAGACCTGTGCCTTGCGGAGTTCGTCGACGGTTTTGCTTCTGTTTCTGCGTTCGGATTCTTCTTCGGTTTCTTCGGGGAGGGTGTTGCGGATAATGATGTCGTACGTCTCGTTGCCGGCTTTGAACGATGTGCTTGACGCAAATTCCGGAGTGAGCGAGGAGAGGCCGGCGGAAATGTTTGCACGCGATATTTCGTAAGACGTCAGCAGCAGCGGGTCGAAGTTGAGAATCAGTTCGGGCTGACGGTTGGAGTATGATACTCTTGAATATCGAATGAAATTCTGTTCTTCGAGATAATAGCGGAAATCCTCGGCCACGATGCGCATGGTTTCAAAATCGGAACCTTTGATGACAATCCGTTCTCTTTTGTCGCCTATTCCGAGAAAACGCATGAAATTGCCAAGTCCGCCGAGAGCGTCGCCTCCTCCGCCTCCGTCTGTCGGCTGCGACAGCGAGATTTCAGCGCCGTTGATATTGTCCAGCAATATCCGGACATCGTTTTTGATTTCCGAAATGTCTTTTTTCGACGTTTTACGGAAATCCTTTTTAAGGATAAAAGTCAGCGCTGCCTCCTGTTCCATGATGCGGCATACAAGCTCTTCCTTTTCGGGAAAATCCTGTAGACGGTCTTCCATGACTCTTACCGCCGCATCCGTGGTTTCGAGCGTGCTGCCGGTGTTCATCTTTACATATATATTGAACCTGTCGGATTCGACTTCCTTCATCGTCTGAATGTTGAGCGTCAGGGCAAGCGCAAGGGTCACAAACAGCAGGATGACAGCCCCGAAAACAGTCGTTCCCGGATTGCGCATGCATGTTTTCAGAAGCACAAGATATATTTGCATGGAACGCTGTGTGACGGATATTTTTTCGTAGAAAACGCTTTTCGACTTTTTCATTTTTAACAGCGAATATGTCGCCATGGGTATGAAAAGCAGTGCGACAAAAAGCGATATGGCGAGGGTGGATATGATTGATACTCCGGTATGTCTGCCGATGATTTTTACAAGGAAGTTGTCGGAGAAAATGAAGGGGAGAAAGACGGTGACGGTCGTAAGCGTTGCGGCCACTATCGAACGCCATACTTCCCTCGTTCCCTGTGTCACCGACCGTTCGGGACTGTAGCCCTCGCCCGAGAGCCGGTATATGTTTTCGAGCACGACGACGCTGTTGTCGAGCAGCATCCCGATTGCCAGAGCCATGCCTGTCAGGGTTAAACTGTTGATCGTGATACCGAAGGCATAGAAGAAATTGAATGCCGTGTAAACGGATACGGGAATGGACAGCGCGATGAAAAATACCAGACGGATGTTTCTCAGGAAAACCCAGAGAATGAAGACCGCCAGCAATCCGCCGGCAAGCGCCAGCTCAATGATTTGATCGATGTTGTTCTCCATTGTTTCGGCGGTGTTTTCCTGCACAAAGATTTCGACGTCCTGCGGGACTAACTTTTCGTTGAGGATTTTTATCGCGTCCAGCGTACGGTGCGAGAGTGCAATCAGGTTTGCCTGCGAATCGTTCGACAGCGAAATCGATACGGCTTCCTTTCCGTTGACGCGGCTGTACGATGTTTCTTCCTTGAGGTCGAAAAATACGGTCGCCACGTCTTTAAGCAGTACCGGTCCGCGTGCGACAACAATGTTTTCGAGGTCGGACACGTTTGTATATAACGAGTTTACGTGTACAAAATATTTGCCGTCGGGCTCGGTGGCAAATCCGATAAACGCTTTTTCCTGCGTGTTCTGCTCCAGCATGGAACTGATGTGTCCGGGAGTAATGTTCAGGGCTTTGCAGACTTCGGGCCTGAGCTGTATCTCTATTGCTTTCTCTCTTCCGCCATGTACGTTTACGGCTGCAATCCCGTCGATGTTTTCCAGCTCGGGACGGATGTCTTCGTCTACCACGTTGCGCACTCTGTCCGTTCCTCCCGAACCCCGTGCCTGCAAAATCATGAAACTGTTCGAAAACTGTTTGGTGTCCACTTTCTGTACCTGTACCGAAAACCCTTTCGGCAAGGTCGCGGATAATTCGCCGATTTTCTCCTGCAGCCTTAGCGAGGTGACATCGAAATTGATGTTTTTCTTAAATTCTACCTGTATGAAAGACTGCCGGCTGTCTACCGTAGACTGCATGTTGTCAACGCCGCCGACCGAACTTATTGCGCCTTCCAGAGGAATAATAACGTCTCTCTCAACGTACGAGGGGTCAATGTCCTGCTGCGACGATACCTGAACGAAAAGAACGGGAAGCTCAACTCCGGGCAGTAATTCTACGGCAAGCTGTCTGTACGATACGTATCCGAGAAAAGTAAGCGCAATAAACAGCATGCTGACCGTTATCCTTCTGTTTAATAAAAAATTCATCTTCTTCCCATTTATTACAAGACACTGAAATTTTTCCGGGACAAAAGTATATAAAATATCCGGAATACCCTTTTTTGACAGAATACTCCTTTCTTTTGACAGAACTCCTTTCTTTTGACAGAACTTCCTTTTTTTGACAGAATTAACAGAATTTTCAAAATTAACAGATTTGTAAATTATGAAAATTGACTTCGTCGAACTAAAGTTTCTGTTAATTATGTCAAAAAAAAGGAATCTTAGCGTACTGTTTTCTTTGCAAAGAACTCGGTGATTTTCGTAAATGCGTCTTTTACTTCATCGGTGAAAACTTCTGCCTGAGTTTTCAATATGTCGCTAATTTCAAGTTTTTTGCCATCGAAAATTTCGCCAAGATAATCTGTAATAAACGGCGGCAGTCTCTTTTCCAGATGATTTTTCAGAATAGAAAGCGTTTGCTCTATCTGTTCGTTTGTCAGGCCTGCAATTTCGAGTTTTGTCGCCAGGTTGGCGGCCGAATAGTGTAAAGCGTTTTTTGCTTCGTCAATAGCTTTCCTGTAGTTCGGCTCTTCGGCAACTTCCTTCACATATTCCACATACTGAACTACATTATCCTTGTCAATAACAATTACTCCTCTGGTTAACAGACCGAGTTCTTTCAGGAGAAATCCGTACTTTTCTCCAAATTCGTTGTCTTTGTAATCCGAAAGCATTATCACTTTGTCTATTCCCTCCGCACCGCAAAAACGGCTTTGAGCAAAAGGCAAATCTTTTGATATACAAAGAATCACAATGTCTTCTCCAAGTTTTGACGCCTCATTGTTGAACCGTTTTGTCTGCAATGCGCAAACGCCCGTATCAATGGACGGAAATACCGAGATGATTTTTACTTTATCCTTGAAATCAGAAAGTTTTACCGGATTCAATGCTGTTCCGGTTAAGGTAAAATCCGGAGCGATTTGTCCGGCTCCGGTTTCGTTTCCTGTTACTGTTACAGGCTCGCCTCTAAATGTTATATCTACCATAATCAATTATTTTGAATGTTAAATTATTATTTTCGATTTCTTATTTCGTTTCTGAGAGTTATTGCCATTTCATAATTTTCGTTTCTAACCGATTCGTTGAGTTTGCTCAGGAGTTCTTCCATGCTGAACTGTCCCAGCGGGCTGTCGTTATCGGGGGAAGTGTTTACTCCTACCATCGCAAGAACTTCTCTGGTGATGAAAACAGGACATTTGAACCGTAAAGCCAAAGCCACAGCATCAGGCAGTCGCGCTTCAAGTCGCGTATATTTTTTGCCGTCGAAACAAAGTATTTCCGTATAAAAATTGGAATCACAGAAATCCTTTATAAAAACTTCAAGAATTTCAACATTGCACGAACGCGACAATTCAAAAAACAAATCATGTATAAAAGGACGTTCCGGAACAGACTGTTCCAAACAGAATGCAATAGATTGCGCTTCATAAAATCCTAAAACTACGGGAAAAACATGAGTTCCGCCCTGTTCGCCAAGTATCAAAACGTATATTTCCGACTTATCCTGACTGCCGGAAATCCCCTTAATTACTAATCTTACTCTGTTCATCTAATATGTAAAACTATTTATAAATAACAAATTTTCAAGAAAATAACAAATCTTCTGCTTATTCGTACTTACCGGTTTACGAACTGGATTATTAAATAATCTCAGAGTACAAACATAATAAAAAATTTTTAGTTGCATCATTCCGGTTATAAATTAAGAAGTCTTCAA
>JAISPE010000359.1 GCA_031275145.1 Prevotellaceae bacterium
AGTGACGCCTTATTTTCAAATAACAAATCCATTGAGTCTAACTTTCATATTTAAAATCGGCATACATTTCGTCAAACTTATACTTCCCGCCTTAATTTTCGTTTGTCTAAAATAAATAATATTGTGTTGTATTTATGCGAATTAGCTATAAAGATACAATAAAAGTATTTTTTTTATCAAAAATATGTTTACATTTGCACTTGCATCGGAAATGAAATCCGGGATTTTATGGATAAATAACCGAAAATCGGAGATGATTATGGAAACAGGTGAAAAAGACAAGATTATTGAAAAGAGGGAAGACACTCAGGATGAAAAAAACGTGTCATCTGAAGAGTTGAATTTGGATTTGTATGACACTGAAGAGTTGAATTTGGACGAAGAAAATGCTTCGGAATCGGAGGTTTCTGTCACGAAGAACTATTCTTTTCTGTCGCGGCAAAATTTACTCAACGAACTTAAAACCCTTGTTGATAATTTTCCGGTTGAACGGATAAGAAAAGACGTGGAAGCAATCAAAGAAGCTTTTTACAAAGACAGGGGCGATTTTTCCGGCAGTAATGATGAGGGCGAAGGCGAAGATGACGGGTTAAACGACGAACATATTGCCGACCCCGTAGAAGAAGAGTTTGAGAAGTATCTGGATGAATACAAGAATAAAAGATATGAATACGTTCGTATCGTCGAAAGCCAGAGGGAAGAAAACTACAAACAAAAACTTGCTATAATCGAGGAACTGCGGGAATTAATAAAAGAAGAGGAAGATTTGAATCTTACTTTTCAAAAATTCCACGACCTTCAGAATCGCTGGAGAGAAGTCGCTCAGGTACCTCAAAATCACATAAAAGACCTTTGGGATACCTGGCATTACAATGTAGAAAAATTCTACGATTATGTTAAGATTAACAAGGAATTGCGGGATTTGGACCTTAAACGCAATCTGGAAGCGAAAAATGAGCTTGTACGCAAGGCGGAGGCGCTTCTGGAATCTCCTTCGATTGTAGAAGCGTTTACCCAGCTGCAACAGTATCACGATGCATGGCGTGAAATCGGTCCTGTACCGAGAGAACAGAGAGACGAAATCTGGGAACGGTTCAAAGAGGCTTCGTATAAGCTTAACAGGAAACATCAGGCGTATTTTGAGCAGTTGAAACGTGAGCGTCAGCAAAATCTGCAAATGAAAATCGATTTGTGCGAACGGCTTGAGAAGCTGAATCAAAAAGAGCTTAAAACTCTGAAAGAATGGCAAAAGGCTTCCGACGAACTGACGAACATACTCGACGAATGGAGGGCAATAGGTTTTGTGCCGAAAAAAGAAAATAACGAGATTTATGCCCGTCTGAAGAAAAGCAGAGATGAATTTTTCAATAAGAGACGGAGCTATTATAAGGCACAAAAACACGAAGCGACAAACAGTTTCCGTCTGAAAAAAGAATTGTGCGAAAAAGCCAGACTGCTCAAAGACAGCGAAAACTGGAAAGAGACAACGGATTTGCTGATCGAAATGCAAAAGCAGTGGCAACAGATTGGCCGGGCTCCACGCAAATATGAAAACTCTTTATGGAGCGAGTTCAGGGAATCGTGCGATGCCTTTTTCAACCGCAAAGCCGAGCATTTTGCGAAGAAAAGCAGTAGCGGCGACAATTATGGCGCTAATTTAAGGGCGAAAGAGGCGCTTATTGCCGAGCTGGAAAATTTTGTCCCGACAGGAAACAATGCTAAGACTGTTGAGATGCTGAAACAGTTCCGCCAGCGCTGGAACGAGATCGGTTTTGTGCCGATTAAGGAAAAAGAAAAAATCCATAGCCGGTTCTTTACACTCATGGACGAGAAGTTTAAACAGTTGAAAGATTCCGAACCGCAACGCAAAGGCTCATGGGCGAAAGACAAAAAAGATAAAGCGGAACAGACAGACAGAAGAGATCAGACAGACAGATATAAAGACAGAAAGGAAAAAACAGACAAACCGGACATCTCCGCAGGCAGGCCGGAAAATCTTGTGCAAAGTAAGCGCGAAAAACTGTTCAACCGCATTATGCAGCTGGAAAGTGAAGTTACTTTGCTTGAGAATAATATCGGTTTCTTTGCCAGCTCAAAGAATGCAGACAAAATGGTTGCCGGATTCCGCAAACAAATCAGCAGGACAAGAGAGGTAATACGCAAGATGGAGGAACAGATAAAAGTGATAGACAAAGAATTTGAATAAAAGCACATTCCGAACATGCAAAATCATACGACGAAATATATTTTTGTGACGGGAGGAGTAACGTCTTCTTTGGGTAAAGGTATCATATCCGCATCATTAGCCAAGCTGTTACAGGCTCGGGGTTACAGTGTTACGATACAGAAACTCGACCCGTATCTCAATGTCGATCCGGGAACTCTCAATCCGTACGAACACGGGGAATGTTACGTTACGGAAGACGGGGCTGAAACCGATTTGGATTTGGGGCACTACGAACGTTTCCTGAACATACACACTACTCAGGCAAACAATGTTACAACAGGGCGAATCTATCAGTCGGTAATAAATAAGGAACGTAAAGGCGAATTTCTCGGCAAAACCGTTCAGGTCATCCCGCATATCACCGACGAAATAAAATACCGTATAAAACTTCTCGGCTCGAAAAACAAATTCGATGTGGTAATCACCGAAATAGGCGGGACTGTGGGCGATATCGAATCATTGCCCTATATCGAATCGGTCAGGCAGTTGAAATATGAACTCGGCGCAAGTAATTCATTGGTAATACATCTTACCTTAGTACCCTATCTGTCGGCTGCCGGCGAGTTGAAAACCAAACCCACTCAACACTCGGTCAAATCGTTGCTGGAAGCCGGAGTGCAGCCCGATATTCTTGTTCTGCGTACGGAAAAAAGCCTCGGCGAGGATATCCGTAACAAAGTGGCGCGGTTCTGCAATGTCGAACAGGGTTGCGTTATCGAATCCATTGACGTTTCGTCGATATACGAAGTCCCCATGCTTATGCAAAAAGAGGGACTGGACCGTACGGTTTTACGCAAACTCGGATATGCGACAAAAGAATCATCGAAAATAGAAATGGACGACTGGGCCGATTTCGTTTCAAAACTCAAAAAGCCCGAATCCGAAGTGCAGATTGTCCTTGTCGGTAAATATACTGCGCTGCCCGACGCCTACAAGTCAATATCCGAGGCGTTTATACATGCCGGGGCAGCCAACAGGGTGAAAGTAAAACTGAAGATGCTCAATTCGGAACTGATTACAGCCGAAAACGTGAATAGCATATTAAGCGACGTTCAGGGTATTGTGGTAGCTCCCGGATTCGGAGAACGTGGTGTTGACGGGAAAATCGGCGCGGTGAAATATGCAAGAGAAAACAATGTCCCGTTTTTCGGAATATGTCTCGGAATGCAGTGTTCCGTGATTGAATTTTCGCGTAATGTGCTGGGTCTGCAGGAGGCAAATACTACCGAAATAAATATCAAGACGCCTGTCCCCGTTATCGACCTGATGGAAGAGCAGAAATACGTTACCGACAAGGGCGGAACAATGCGTCTGGGCGCGTATCCCTGTCTTTTGAAAGTAGATACCAAAGCATTTGAGGCATATAAATCTGCCGAAATATCCGAAAGACACAGACACCGTTACGAGCTGAACAATAAATATCTCCCCGAACTGGAAAAAAACGGAATGATAGCGGCAGGCCGCAATCTCGCAACCAATCTTGTGGAAATCGTTGAAATTCCCGCCCATAAATGGTTTGTGGGAGTGCAGTTTCATCCCGAATACAAAAGCACGGTCCTTAACCCGCATCCTCTTTTCGTGTCTTTTGTCAAGGCAGCCATAGAACAAAAACAAAATCCCGTAAAAAAATCAGACTGAAAATATTAAAAATTATAAGAATAGATGGATAAAAATACCGGTACAGGACTTTTGTTAATCGCTCTCATACTGGGTGGCTACATGTGGTGGACATCCAAAACGACAGATGCTTACAATAAGGAACGACAAAGAATACAGGATTCGTTAAGAAAAATAGAAGCAGAACAGATATACGAAGAAATAAAACAGGCGGAAACAGTACCCGATACTCTGGAACAGTCCCGTTTGAAAAATATTGCAGTAGAAAATCTCGGTAAACAGATGGCTTCGTCGCTCGAAGGCACGGAAGAATTATATACTGTTGAAAACGACAAGCTTATCCTTACATTCTCGAACAGGGGCGGGCGGATATGGTCGGTAGAGTTTAAAGAGTATCAAAATTATAACGATTTCAAAGATAACAATAAGCGACCGCTGAAAATGTTTTACGGCGATGCGAATAACTTTTCGATGAAATTGCGGACAAATACTCAGGATATAACAACTTCGAACTTTTATTTCAAGCCCAGCATACAGGACAAAAATCTGTCCGTCACTTCCGATTCGCTGAATGTCCCGTTCCGTCTGTACGCCGATTCCGTTTCGTATATCGAGTTCGTATATACGGTTTACAGGGATAAATACAATGTCGGTCTGGATATTAATTTCGCGGGGATGGACAAATTCCTTGATCCGAGGGCTACAACTGTGGACATGAACTGGAAACTCAACTTCTCACAGCAGGAAAAAGGATTTACAAACGAAAACAATTATACCAATATCGCTTACAAATATCCGGGAGAAACGTCTATCGACGATATTTCGGGATCGGGAAGTTCGGCATCCGAGGATATCAGGACCAAACTGGAATGGATAAACTTCAAACAGCATTTCTTTTCGGCTATAATCTATACCAACGGATCTTTGAACAATAAACTGAAATTTGTATCGTACGACGAGAATAATCCCGATAAACTCCTGAAAACAATTGAAGCGGATTTTCAGATGGAGTTCGACAGCAGGAGAAACAGCAGTATCCCTCTGGAATTTTATTTTCTTCCAAACCATTTCGGTACTTTGCGTTCGTATGGACATTCGTTCGAGAAGATCATTCCGCTGGGAGGCTCGATTATCGGTATCATAAACCGTCTGGTCGTTATTCCTGTGGTGAATTTTCTGCAAAAGTATATCGGCAGTTTCGGACTGGTTATCCTGATACTGACTCTTATTATCAAGAT
>JAISPE010000014.1 GCA_031275145.1 Prevotellaceae bacterium
AAATGTGGTATCTTCGGCAGGCGCTACAAACAGATTTGATGCTGAGGGAATACAGAATGCAATACGGGAAGCCGGATTCGAGCCCTGGCTGCGTAACCAAAAGTACGAAAAAGTGGACAGAACTTCTTTTTGACAGAAACTTTTTTGACAGAATTAACAGAATTTTCATAATTTACATATCTGTTAATTTTGCAAATTTTGTTAATTATGTCAAAAAAAAGGGGATTTTGTTAATTATGTCAAAATCGAAATCTGAATTATTTATGTAATTTAATAAATAGTATTATCTTTGCCGCGCAGAAGAGGGGGGCATGCGCTCCCCTCTTCCTTTGGGAAAGTTATGATTGATAGAGCATTGATAGAGAAATTGGTTGCAGATAATATTGCCGGAACAGACATGTTTATTGTAAATGCCGAAGTGAAACCCGACAATATTGTTTCTGTCATTCTGGATAGCGATACTGCTGTGAGTATTGATAACTGTGCGGACATCAACAGACATATATGCAGCAGTCTGGAAAGTCTGGGTGAAGATACTTTTGAAGTAACGGTTTATTCGGCCGGACTGAGTGAGCCGCTGAAGCTGCAACGTCAATATATAAAGCATATTGGCGAAGAAGTGGAGATTATCCGCAAGTCGGGAGAAAAGCAGAGGGGAATTTTGCGCCGTGTCGATGACAGTTCTATAGAAATAGAATATACGGTTAAAAAGAAAGCTCCCGGCGCAAAAAAGAAAGAGACTGTTTCATTGAACGAAACAATCGGGCTGGATTCGGTTAAACTGACCAGGCCCGTTATAAAAATATAAATTAAAATTCTATACGACAAAATTAAAAATATATTAGAATGAATCTTATAGATACCTTTTCGGAATTTAAGGACCTGAAAAACATAGACAGGCCTACGATGATGAGTGTTTTGGAGGATGTGTTTCGCGGAATGATGACAAAAATGTACGGTTCCGACAAAAATTTCGATATTATTATAAATATCGATAAGGGAGACTTTGAAATATGGCAAAACCGTATAGTAGTTGATAACGTTGTAGATGCGAATACACAAATTTCCCTTGCCGACGCAAAGAAAATAGACGAATCCTACGAAGTCGGCGAGGAAGTCACCGAAGAAGTCAAGCTGGAATCTTTCGGACGAAGGGCGATACTGTCTCTCCGACAAAATCTCGCCGGAAGGATAATGGATTTGGAGAAAACCAATGTTTTCAACAAATACAAGGAACGGGTTGGCGATATCGTTGTCGGAGAAGTATATCAGGCATGGAAAAAAGAAACGCTGGTTCTCGATGACGAGAATAACGAACTGATTTTACCCAAGGCGGAACAGATTCCCCACGATTTTTACAAAAAAGGCGATACCGTCAAGGCAATCGTCCTGCAGGTAGAGATGAAGAACAATGTCCCGCTGATTATCCTGTCAAGAACTTCCCCCGTATTTCTGGAACGGCTGTTCGAACAGGAAGTTCCCGAAATATTCGACGGACTGATTACAATCAAAAAGGTTGTCAGGGCTCCGGGCGAAAGAGCGAAAATAGCGGTAGAATCGTACGACGACCGTATTGACCCCGTTGGAGCATGCGTCGGCGTGAAAGGGTCGAGGATTCACTCCATTGTCAGGGAACTGAGAAACGAGAATATAGACGTAATTAATTACACCACAAATTCCCAGCTGTTGATTCAACGGGCTTTAAATCCGGCAAAAGTAACCTCAATCAAGCTGAACGAGGCGAACAAAAGAGCGGACGTTTTCCTGAAACCCAACGAAGTATCTCTGGCAATAGGAAAGGGAGGGTTGAATATCAGACTTGCAAGCCAGCTCGTCGGATACGAAATCGACGTGTACCGCGATGTAGTGGAAGAGGAAGAAGATGTTAATCTCGATGAATTTACAGACGAAATCGAACCGTGGATTATTGACACACTGAAAAGTATAGGATGCGATACGGCTAAAAACGTATTGGCCATTCCCGTAAACGAACTTGTACGCAGGACAGACCTCGAAGAAGAGACCGTTCTGGAACTGATGTCAATACTTAAATCGGAATTTGAGTAAAAATTATTGTTTCATAAAGAATAACAGAATATTAATAAAATTAAGACTTTCTATTAAGATATGGCGAATGACAGTATTAGAATAAGTAAAATTCTTAAAGAATTTAACATTGGGATATCTACTTTGGTTGAATTTTTGAAGAAAAAAGGTGTTGAAGTGGAAGCCAATCCTAATGGAAAAGTTTCGGAAAACGTGTATGCTCTGGTCAGGACTGAATTTGGCAACGAGCATGACCTGAAAGTCGCTTCCCGGAAAATAAGCTGGAAGCCGGTAAGCAATGACGTCATATCGGTATCGGATATTGATAAACACGAGACTCATACAGTAGAAGATGAACCCGAGGAAGAAAAGGAAGTTTTTATCAAGTCAAACACAGTGGACATCGCTGTAGACGATTTGCCCGGCCCGAAAATCATCGGAAAACTTTCCGAAGAACAGTTATCCGGAAAACCGCATAAACCGAAAACCGAAACACCGGTTGCAGCAAAACAGCAGAGCGAGCCGGCAAAACAGCAGACCGAGCCGGCAAAACATGCCGATGCCCCGAAACATGCCGATGATGCCCCGAAACCCGAGAAGACAGTAGAAACAGCAGAAAAAATTGAAAAGCAGGAAATAAAAACGGAATCGCAAAAAACGGAAGAAGTGATTACAGCAAAACAAAATGCCGGCGAACTGAAAGGCGTCAAGATTATCGAAAAAATTGTCATAAAACCGCGTAATCAGGAAGATAACAGAAAACGGGATAAGGATAAATCGAAAGGAAAAAATAATCATCAGAATCAAAACCAGAATCAGAATCAAAGGGAAAGGCATCAGGATAACAAAAAGAAATTCGATAAGGATAAAAAACAGGAGACTGTTAATCCCGCCGCCCAGTCTCAAACATTCAAACCCGCCAGACAGGACAGGGCGATTCCACAGGATAAGACGATTCCACAGGACAAGACAATCCCGCAGGACAAGGTAATTCCGCAGGAGAAGGCAGTCCAGACAGTTGCCGATTTGACAGGCATGGAGCCAAGAATAGAACCCGAATTTATCAAGACAAAAGTCGAACAGCTGTCGGGACCCAATGTCATCGGGAAAATAGATCTGAATCAGTTTAATCAGACAAAGAAAACACCGGAATATAACAGGGATAAGGACAAAAATAAGGGGAAAAGGAAAAGAATAATAAAAAGAGATTCCAAAGTCAATGTTACGGCGGAAATAAACGCCCGTAAAGACAGGTTCAACAGAAACAACAACAATAATAATAATACCGGCAATAACAGCAATAATAACAATAATAATAATAACAACAATAACAACAATAATAACAACAATAATAACAATAATAACAGAGGCGGCAACAACAATAATAATTTCAGACATAACAGGAACAGCAATACTAACGCCAACAATACCGCTACCGGTAACAGAACCGATACAAATACCAGAAGCAGATTCAAACCCATTCGCAGGCAGGTAGATGACGATGCCGTACAGCGTCAGGTCAAAGATACTCTTGCCCGTTTGATTGCCGGAAAGGGAAAGACAAAAAGTTCCAAATACCGTCGTGAAAAACGTGACGCTATCAGCCAGAAAGCCATAGAGGAGAGAGAACTCCAAAAAATGGCAAGCAATATCCTCAAGGTTACGGAGTTTGTTTCGGTCAACGAACTTGCTACAATGATGGACATTCCCGTAGTAAAGGTTATTGGAGCATGTATGAATCTGGGTTTGATGGTTTCTATCAATCAGCGGCTTGACGCCGAGGCTCTGGTTCTTGTTGCGGAAGAGTTCGGATATGCTGTCGAATTTGTAACGGCCGAGATTCAGGACAGCATCGAGGAAGAGATTGACAGGGAAGAGGATCTGACTCCCCGTCCGCCGATAATTACGGTTATGGGACACGTTGATCACGGTAAAACATCTTTGCTGGATAACATCCGCAAGACCAATGTCATTGCCGGTGAAGCGGGAGGAATAACCCAGCATATCGGAGCTTACAGCGTAGAGCTGGAAAACGGACGCAAAATTACTTTCCTCGATACTCCGGGTCACGAAGCTTTTACGGCCATGCGTGCCAGAGGAGCGAAGGTAACCGATGCGGCCATAATTGTTGTCGCTGCCGACGATGCCGTGATGCCGCAGACGGTTGAGGCGATCAATCACGCTGTCGCGGCGGGCGTTCCCATGATATTCGCTATAAATAAAATAGACAAGCCGGGCGCAAATCCGGACAGGATCCGCGAACAGCTCGCAAACATGAATTATCTGGTCGAAGAATGGGGCGGAAAATATCAAAGTCAGGAAATCGCCGCAAAACAGGGTCTCAATGTGGACAAACTGCTTGAGAAGGTTTTGCTCGAAGCCGATCTCCTCGACTTGAAAGCCAACCACGACAAAAAAGCTGTGGGTACGGTTATCGAATCGTCTCTGGACAAGGGACGGGGATATATCTCAACTCTTCTGGTACACAACGGAACTCTCAGATCGGGCGATGTCGTTCTTTCGGGAACATATACGGGCAAGGTCAAGGCGATGTTTAACGAGCGCGGCAAACGTCTGGAAGAAGCAGGTCCTGCGACGCCCGTGCTGATACTCGGACTTAACGGAGCGCCTGCCGCCGGCGAAACATTCAACGTAATGGACGACGAAAGGGAAGCCCGCGAAATAGCAAACAAACGCGAACAGCTGATCAGAATACAGGATATACGGACAAAGAAGCATATTACTCTCGAAGAAATCGGACGCCGTATCGCAATCGGCTCGTTCAAGGAATTGAATATCGTCGTCAAGACCGACGTGGACGGCTCTATGGAAGCGCTGGCGGATTCGCTTATAAAGCTTTCGACGGAAGAAGTTCAGGTGAATATCATACACCGGGCTGTCGGGGCAATATCCGAATCGGATGTCCTGCTGGCTGCCGCTTCCAACGCCATTATCATCGGATTTCAGGTACGTCCTTCGGCAGGCGCACGCAGGCTGGCCGAAAAGGAAGAAATAGAAATACGCCTGTATTCCGTTATCTACGATGCAATCAACGAAGTCAGGGACGGTATCGAAGGTATGCTGGCGCCCGAACTGAAGGAGGAGATTACTTCTACCGTCGAAGTTCTGGAAATATTTAAAATCACGAAAATAGGAACTGTCGCAGGCTGTATCGTGCGCGAAGGAAAGATAACGCGAAATTCGAAAATACGGATCATACGCGACGGTATCGTGATATATACCGGCAGTTTAGGCTCTCTCAAACGGTTTAAGGAAGACGCAAAAGAAGTGGTCTCGGGATACGAATGCGGTTTGAATATCGAAAACTTTAACGATATAAAAATCGGGGACATCGTCGAGTCTTACGAACAGATCGAAATAAAGAGAAAATTATAACTATGAAATTTGAGGAAACTTTTATTAAGGGAGCATATATCCTGAAACCCGAGATTTTCGGAGATTCGAGAGGCTATTTTTTCGAATCGTTTAAAAAGGAAGATTTTGAAAGGAATATCGGCGCTGTAAATTTTATTCAGGACAATGAATCGAAATCGTCTGCCGGAGTTTTAAGGGGATTGCACTTTCAAAAAGGAGAATATGCACAGGCCAAATTAGTTCGGGTAATCACGGGAGCGGTTTTAGATGTTATTGTAGATATAAGACCGGAATCGCCGACTTTCGGAAAACATTTTTCAGTAAGACTGACAGGGGATAACAAGTTGCAGCTGTTCCTTCCCAGAGGAATGGCGCACGGTTTCGTCGTGCTGGAAAACGATACGGTTTTCTCATACAAGGTCGATAATTTCTATTCTCCTGAAAACGAATCGGGGATACTGTATAACGACCCCTCTCTGTCCATCGACTGGCAGTTCGCGGAACCGTCTCTGATACTCTCCGGCAAGGATAAAAAATTGCCTCTGTTGTCTGAACTGTGATTTTTTTTGATTATA
>JAISPE010000381.1 GCA_031275145.1 Prevotellaceae bacterium
TTATAATCTCTTTTGTTTCCCATGGCAAGAGAATGGATTTTAGATATACTGGTTGATAATCATTTCGTACAGTTCCTGTTTACCGCTGATCTGTTTCGGTTCGCCGTCGCGGAGCGCGATGTTTCGCAAATCTTCGAGCGAGAGTTTACCGTCTTCAAAATCCTTGCCTTCGCCGCTGTCGAACGAAGCGTAGCGTTCGGCGCGCATCTTTTTGTAGTCGGATTTTTCCAGAATATCGGCAGCGACAATCAGAGCGCGTGCAAATGCGTCCATACCGCAGATGTGGGCGATGAAAATGTCTTCCAGATCGGTGGAATTGCGACGGGTTTTAGCGTCGAAATTAGTGCCACCGGTAGTCAGACCGCCGTTTTCGAGGATAATCAGCCATGCCTGTGTCAGTTCGTACAGATCGACGGGGAACTGGTCGGTATCCCAGCCGTTTTGATAGTCACCGCGGTTGGCGTCGATACTGCACAGCATCCCTGCGTCGGCAGCAGCCTGCAATTCATGTTCGAACGTATGACCGGCCAAAGTCGCATGGTTCACTTCGATGTTGATAGCGAAATCCTTGTCGAGACCGTAATGACGGAGGAATCCGATAACTGTTTCGGTATCCTGGTCATACTGATGTTTTGTCGGCTCCATCGGTTTCGGCTCAATAAGGAAAGTACCTTTGAAACCGTTTTTACGACCATAGTCGCGGGCCATCGTAAGCATTTGCGCCAGATGGTCTTTTTCGCGTTTCATGTCAGTGTTCAGAAGGCTCATATAACCTTCGCGACCGCCCCAGAACACATAGTTTTCGCCGCCAAGGGCAATGGTTGCGTCAATAGCGTTCTTGATTTGCGCGCCTGCACAAGCCACTGAACCGAAATAAGGATTTGTAGCCGCTCCGTTCATGTAACGTGTTGCGCTGAAAACGTTTGCTGTTCCCCACAACAGTTTTTTGCCCGTCGCGGCTTGCAGACCTTTCGCATAATCGACCATGGTTGCCAGACGTTTTTCAAACTCGCTCAGCGAGGGACCTTCGTCAACAACGTCCACGTCGTGGAAACAGTAATAAGGAATACCGGTTTTTGTCAGAAACTCAAACGCCGCATCCATTTTGTATTTGGCGCGAGTAATCGGGTCGGCAGAACTGTTCCATGGAAATGACTTTGTTCCACCGCCAAACGGGTCGCCGCCTTCGGCACACAATGTATGCCAGTAAGCCATCGCAAAACGAAGATGGTTTTTCAACGTTTTGCCCGACACTATTCTGTTTTCATCATAATAATGAAATGCCAACGGATTTTTAGATTCCGTTCCTTCAAATTGAATTTTTCCGATGCCCGGAAAAAATTCTTTTTCGCCTTTATAAAAACTCATAATCTATATAATTTTATTAATTTATTATTTTTTAAATCGCTACTGCGGGACTTGCTGATTGATTGCCGCCCATGCCACTCATGCCGTAAGCTTCCGCATCCCTTAGTAGAGTCGTCCCTGCGGGTAGGCTGTAAAAAATATCGAATATTATAAAAAAAACATCGTTTTGCTTTCGAATGAATAAAATCCCGTAGGGATGACATGCCGGTAGAAAACAAAACGAAAGCGATCGAAAATCCCGTAGGGATGACATGTCGGTCCAATCCCGCTTTTTGTTCAAACTGTTGAAAATCTTCCGATACCGACATGTCATCCTTACGGGATTTTTGATTACGGAATTTGAACGAAATTCTTTTTAATCAGCCTCAAATTCTTTACACCCCAGGTCTGGGGTTTATATCACATTCCCGTGCTACTGAGGTTGTTCTGTCTTGAAAATTAGATGTAAATGAGTTTTTTGGGGAGTGCGTTTGAACATCATACCTTTTTTTACGATTTTATTTTTTACAATGATGCTTTTTCGCAAGTGGCATATTAACAGTGCTTTCGTCATTACAAAGGCAACCCTTATTTCCCTACTAAGGGAAGTGTTGAAAATAAGGGTTTTATCAGTGCAAAACGTGACCTCTTATTTTCCAAAGACAACCTTAGGAGCGTTCAATAAATAAAGGTATTAATTATTGATTTATTATTGATTTATTTTCCGGCATCTCATCAATGGCCTGCCTGACGGCAGTCAGGGCAAAAAGCATCCCGTTAGGGATGCCATAATTGATACCTTTATTTATTGAAGACTCCTTAGTAGGGAATAAGGGGGCGGAATGATATCCGGCTACCTCGACTACTAAGGGAGCTTTGTGGAAATAAGGGTTTTATAAGAGTCGCGGACTTTTTCCGACAAGCGTCATTACTTTCGGTTGCAATACGAAACGGGGTATTCGCGATAACGTCATTTACACCCATTTCACGAGACAGAAATCCTGTCTGTGCGGGAGGTCGGGATTTTTCGCGTATATTCTTATTGCCGAGAAGAATGTTCCGGACGCTGTCGGCACGAATTTTATTCTGTACGTAGCCTCGCCCGTCATGCACGATGAAATGTTGAACTCCGTCTGCATGACTATCGTTTTGATGTCGCCCGACTGTTTGGCGAGCAGGATTTCGACGCCGATATCTTCCGGATTCAGCAGTCCGGTAGAAATCATGACCTCCGCTTCGTATTCCTTGCCAAGCAGAATCGGTTCTTTCTCCATGTCGGGTCTTTTGACGGACACGACCTCGACGCTTTCCCATTCCTTCAACACCTTGTATTTCCAGTCGGTAATCTCGCGGGCGAGTTTGAAATCGTCGGCGATAAGTTCCTGCGAACGTTTCTGTAGCTTATTGTAGTATTTTTCTTCGTAATCGTTCATCATACGGTTGGTAGTGAAGTTGGAAGCGACCTTTTCAATCGAATTTTTTATACGCGCAATCCACTGTACGGGGATGCCGCCCGCATTTCGTTTATAATAGAGCGTTGTGATTTCGTTTTCTATTATACTGTAGATAGTTTCGGCGTCCAGTTCGTTCTGGAAGTCGTTGTTTGCATAAACCGAATTAATCGGCAAAGCCCATCCCGCATCGCTTCTGTAACCTTCGACCCACCATCCGTCGAGTACGCTGAAGTGCATAACGCCGTTCATCACAGCCTTTTCTCCGCTTGTACCCGATGCTTCCAGAGGTCGCGTGGGCGTGTTGAGCCAGATATCCACGCCGCGCACCATTTTCGCCGCAAGCTCCATATCGTAGTTTTCGAGAAAAAGGATTTTGCCCAGAAACTGCGGATATTTCGATATTTCCACGATTTTCTTGATCAAATCCTGACCGGCTTTGTCGGCGGGATGCGCTTTTCCGGCGAAAATAAACTGTACCGGACGCGCGGGATTGTTCACTATATCGTTCAACTGCTCGAGATTCGAGAATAAAAGATGCGCCCGTTTGTACGTAGCAAACCGGCGTGCAAAACCGATAGTCAGTTTTGCGGGGTCTAACGTTTCCTTTATCTCGACGATTTCGCGGGGCGAATAGTAGTTGATGTCGTTCTGACTCGAAATCCAGTTCTTTATGTGATTTATAAGTTTGGTTTTAAGTTTGTTCCTGATATTCCAGATAATTTCGTTGTGGACGTCCTGAATATGCCTGAAACATGACTTGTCGTAATGATGTTTGGCAAAGTCGGGACCGAAAGTTTTATTGTACAATTCTTTCCAGATCGGAGCAGTCCATGTCGGATAGTGTACGCCGTTGGTAACATAGCCGATAAACAGTTCTTCGGACAGATATCCCGGGAACATTTTCTCCAGCATTTCGCGTGTAACTTTCCCGTGTAACCGGCTGACACCGTTTACCTCCTGCGAAAGATTCACTGCAAGACAGCTCATCGAAAACTTTTCGTTCGTATCGGCAGGATTCATCCTCCCGAGACCGACAATACGTTCCCACGATACGTGAAATCTTTCCGGATAATGGGAAATATATTTTCGTAACAGACTTTCGTCGAACGAATCATGACCGGCGGGAACGGGGGTATGAGTCGTAAACAGTGACGATGCACGCACAACTTCACGCGCTTCGTAGAATTTCAGACTGTGTTTCTGCATAAGGAGGTGTATGCGTTCGAAGCCGATCATGGCGGCATGACCTTCGTTGCAGTGATATACGTCGGATTCGATACCGAGTTTTTTCAACGCGCGTATTCCCCCTATGCCGAGCAGTATTTCCTGTTTCAGACGGTTTTCCCAGTCGCCTCCGTAGAGATGATGCGTTATGGCGCGGTCTTCGTCTATATTGTTTTCGATATCTGTGTCCAGAAGATAGAGTTCCGTTCTGCCGATATCTACTCTCCAGACTTTTGCGTGCAACATTCGTCCGGGAAACGCTATTTCGACCGAAATCCAGTTGCCGTCGTCGTCTCTGACGGGAGAAATGGGAATTTTGTCGAAGCTTTGCGCCTCATATTCCGACACCTGATCGCCCGACGACGAGAGTTTCTGTTTAAAATATCCGTATTTGTAGAGCAGTCCCACGCCGACGAGGTTTACTTCCTTGTCGCTTGCTTCTTTCAGATAGTCTCCGGCAAGTATTCCGAGTCCGCCGGAGTAGATTTTCAGCGAGGAATGCAGTCCGTACTCCATGCTGAAATACGCTATCCTGTTTTTTTTCAGGATATTTTCTTTTTCGGACATATATCGGGTAAACATGTCATGGACATGATTCAGCTTGTGGACAAACTCCTCGTTGTTTTCCAGATCCTTAAATTCCTGATACGAAACCATGTCGAGCATCATGATAGGATTGTATTCCGATTTTTTCCAGTGAGTTTCATTAACAGACTTGAAAAGATTGACGGCTTCCTGATTCCATGACCACCAGAGGTTTCTCGACAGTTCGTCGAGCGGGCGCAGGCGTTCCGGAATAGTGCGGTGCACTATCATACTGTGCCAGTTGGCGCTGTCCCTCGGTATGCTTACTATGTACGGCTGTGTTTCCTCCATCTTTTCTGTTATTTTGTGATTTATATACCGTTCTGCCGCTTTTTCGAGGGCGGAGGAATATGCGATACTGTAGTATTTTATGAAATTATTCCATGACGCCCTGCCGGCAACTTCCTTCGTATTCTGTTTCAATTCCTCAATTCTAACATCCGGCAGCGAACATTGTTCAAGGATTATCTCCGACAGTTTGGCGACGACTTCCGGTATATTGCTGTCCGTCCGTTCGATAACGAAGACCGAGGGACTGTCTCCGATTTCGTTTTTCACCCAGACGCCGAATCCGGCCAGAGTGGTTGTAACGGTCGGCACTCCGTAAGCGAGGCTTTCGAGGGGCGTATATCCCCACGGCTCGTAGTACGAAGGGAACACCGTCAGATCCATATCCGTCAACAGATCATAATAATGCAGGTTGAAAACTCCGTCTTTGCCGTTCATGTACGATGGTACGAAAATCACTTTCACCGAATCTTTTTCGGAATTGCTGAGACCGTTTTCCGAGATAGCCTGCAAAATCCGGTCGTGGTAATGGTCTTCCAGATTGTGGGTAATGAACCTGTTTGTAATGGGAATCGGGCTGTCGGGATACTGGATGTTGTGTAACAGTTCCCGCGAAGGTCCCTGCGAGCCGGCCGGCACAAATATAAACACCACGATTTCGCGGTTTCCGCCGATACGGTTTATGTCGCCCAGTGATTTTATAAACAGGTCTATTCCCTTGTTTTTAAACTCATACCGTCCGCTTGTCCCTGCGAAAAAGACATTGTCCGACAGTTTTACCTGAAGAAGGGCTTCGGCGACCCCGGTCATTACGGCTCTGCCTTTCCTGCCTGTATTTGCTTCACGGGTAACTCTGAATCCGTTGGGAGTAATCACATCGGGTATGCGTCCGAGGAAATGTTCACACTCCTTAGCTGTAATGTCGCTTACGGTAGTGAAACAGTCAGACGCCAGAGCGGAGTTTTTTTCCAGCGAATATCTTGCTCTGACGTTAAAGTCGCTGCTGATACTGTCGGGATTGTAACTCGCAATATTTTCGTACAGCGGCATGTCGTTTCCGGCGATACACCTGCCGATAATGGTTGCGTGAGTGGTGAATACGCAGGCTACGTTCGGGCTGTATTTCCGCAGATACAGCAGTCCCGCGCCCGACATCCATTCGTGAAAATGGGCTATCGGATTACGGGTAAATGCCCTGTGATAGTTGACAAAACTGCGGATCGCCCTGCCGGCAGCGTAACCGAACAGATTGGCTTCGATATAATCCCACCGCCCGGGCAGCGAATCCAGACGATAGTCTTCCCAAAACTCGCTGAATATCCTGTCCTTCTCCGAGAAAAACCGCGTATAGTCTACAAGAAAGACTATCGGCTTTCCTTCGATATTCCATCGCCCTGTCCGTATGACCAATCCTTCATCGGCAGCCTGGTTTTTCCACGACTTGAATATCTGAGTATCTTCGATAAATTCGGGATTTGCTTCGTTTTCCTTTATCAAATCGGGACCGATAAATACATGGGTGTTTCTCAAACTCTCGTCCACAGCGTACAGCTTGGATGTCAAAACCGTATGTATGCCCCCAATCTTGTTGCATACTTCCCAGCTTACTTCAAATAAAAAATCAGGTCTTCGTAACTTTTCTTCCTGCATAATTTAGCTATTAATTTCCCGCAAAGGTAAAAAGTATTTTTTTATGACGGAAAAAAACGAATTGCCGGTGTACAACAGAATTCCTTTTTGACAGATTTTTCTTTTTGACAGATTTTCTTTTTGACAAAATTAACAGAATTTTCATAATTTACGTTTTACGTTGGAAACCCTACGTTGAAAACCCTAACAGGGTTTCCAACCCTGTTAGGGTTACCGTAATAATGTACGATAAAAATAAAACTGTATCTTTGCAAAGATAACTGTAAATGTAAACATGTTATTTATTATTGATTATGAAATATTTTAACATAGCGGGACCTGTAACGGTACTGAAAGGCTCAGAACAGCCGATACGCACGGGATCCGTACGAAGATTTAAAAGCAGATGAAAGTAGCAGGTTTCAGTTTTATCCGTAATGCCGTCCGGTACGATTATCCGATTGTGGAAGCAATATTGTCGATACTTCCACTATGTGACGAGTTTGTAATTGCCGCAGGTAAATCGGAAGACAGCACGCTGGAACTGATACGGAGTATCAATTCGCCTAAAATACGTATCATTGAAACTGTCTGGGACGATTCACTGCGGAAAGGAGGCGCCGTGCTGGCGCAGGAAACCGATAAAGCATTTCAGGCGATTTCGGATGATGCGGACTGGGCGTTTTATATTCAGGGAGACGAGTGTTTGCATGAACAGTATCACGACACTGTACGCGAAGAAATGCTTCGCTGGAAAGATGACAGAGGTGTGGACGGACTGCTTTTTCATTACATACATTTTTACGGCTCTTATGATTACATAGGTATTGCGCCGTGGTGGTACAGGAACGAAATAAGAATCGTCCGCAATAACAAAAACATATATTCTTACCGCGATGCCCAGGGTTTCAGAAAGGACGGGAATAAAAAATTGAATGTGAAACAGGTTGAAGCGTATATCTATCACTACGGATGGGTAAAACATCCCTCCAACATGCAAAAGAAGATCAACAGTTTCGTCCGGCTTTACAATGAAGACACCGGAGAAAACACTCTCAAAGCCGAAGAGTTCGATTATTCGAATATCGACGCTTTAAGCCGTTTCGACGGAACACATCCAAAAGTGATGGAAGAAAGAATCAAACGGATTAACTGGAAATTCGATCACGATATAAGCAAACAAAACCTGCCGTTCAAATACAGATTCAAGATGCTGGTGGAAAAACTCACCGGTTACCGGATATTCGAATACCGAAACTATATAATCAAGTGA
>JAISPE010000170.1 GCA_031275145.1 Prevotellaceae bacterium
AGACCGTTCCGTTAATCCTTATCTGGGAAAATGCAAAGACCGGCATGAATAACGATATAAGCAGTATCATGCATGTTTTCCACAAATTCGGATTAAACCGTTTTAAATATAATTCACTAATCTTTTCTTTCATGTTGAAATTACGTTAAAAAAATAATTGTTTTTATTAAATTTTAATTTATTCCCTCACGCTCAAACAGCGTTTAGGGATCTGTGCTAATTCGCACATCTGTCAAACTGTGGGGCACGGCAGTCTTACTGCCAGCATTCCCCGGTTTCAATGATTATTTTTCCGTGTACATAGGCATTCGGTTTTAAGATGGATTAATAATAATGTTTCTGTAGACGGCATGACTGTATGCCGGTAGTGTATAAAAAAGCAGTGTCCCGCAGAAGAATTATTTCGCAGGACTTCTTTAATATTATATAATAAGGTATCCGTCTCTTGCGAGACCGAACGTTTATATGTAGTGTCGTAACTTGCTGATTTTCTCTCTCTCTCTCTCTCTCTCTCTCTCTCTCTCTCTCTCTCTCTCTCTCTCTCTCTGCAATAATCGTGCCACAGCAGTTAACTGCTTGATTTATCAGAGAATTATGTGAGAAAAACAGATTCATATTATAATTTTTTTCGTCTAAATTGTTATCGTTTTTACGGCGCAAAGATAATGTATTTTTTTAATACGAAAAACAAAAAAATGTTTTTCTATTAAATTTTTTTTCTCCGGGTTTGTTTTTGACATAATTATACATCAAACTGTTTTCCGACGGGTCGTCATTGCGCAGCGACGAGAAAACCCTAACAGGGTTTCCAACCCTGTTAGGGTTCCCTTATCCAATTTACAAATCTGTTAATTTTGCAAATTCTGTTAATTATGTCAAAAAACCCGTTCACCGTTTTTCGTTTACGATTCGGTGTTTCATATTATCCGAGACAAATTCCTTCACCCCGTCCCCGTCGGCATAGAGCAGGAACACTTCGATTTCGGGATGATACTTCAGGAACTCTGCGGTTTTTTCCACTCCCATCACCATGAAAGCGGTAGCCAGAGCGTCGGCGGTCATGCAGTCGGGAGCGGCAACCGTGACACTTAGCACGTTTTGTTTTGCCGAATATCCTGTTTTCGGGTCTATTGTGTGCGAGTATTTTTTTCCGTCTTCGATATAGTATCGCCGGTAATCGCCTGAGGTTGCGAGCGCTTTGTCCGAGATATTCACTACTGCCTGCAGGAACTGACCCGGTATCAGGTTACCGTCGAAAGGTTTGTCGATACCCATTCGCCAGTCTTTTCCGAAACGGTTTTTGCCTTTGAGGACAGCCTCGCCGCCGATTTCCACAAGATAGTCTGCGATTCCCTGCCGTTCAATAAATCCGGCGACGATGTCGGAACAGTAACCTTTTGCTATGGCGTTGGAACTTATCCTTACATTCGGACCGGTTTTAATCACTTTACCTCCTTCGATACGTATTTTATCCATACCGGTATACTGCTTCAGGCTGTCGATCATTTCGGGTGTTACCATGATTTTTTTCTTTTCGCCCCAGCCCCATACCTCAAACAGAGGAGCTGCCGATATGTCAAATGCTCCGCCGGTCTGTTCGGTGATTTCCCGCGCACGCTCGAACATCTTAATAAAATAACTGTCCACAACAACCTCTTCGTTCCTGTTTACCTTCGAGATGATAGAATTTTGGCGGTACAGGGACAGCGAGTTTTCAAATTCATTGAAAAGATTCATCACGGAATCGTAAAAGTCACGTTTTTGAGTGTCCTTATAAATAATTTTAAACGATGTTCCCAGAGCAAGTCCCGAAACAGTGACATAGTTGCCGTTGACGGTCATGTAATCCGGCTGGCCGGCCGGCTGCCTGCTCCTGCACGATGCAATTATCGGGAGCATTAATAATATGTATATTGAATATTTCATCTAAAAATGTTTTACATAATGATTTTATTCCTGCTACCAGTAAAAACCTTGATGACATTATCTTTAAAAAATGTTTTACATAATGATTTTATTCCCTGTACAGGTTTTCCCATAAAAACAGACCCTGCGGCGGAACGGACACACCCGCTCTGCTTCTGTCTTTTGCGTCGATTATTCCGGCAAAGTCCGGTATTCTGTTCCGTCCCGCGTCCAGCATCGTACCGACAATGGCTCTGACCATATTCCTCAAAAACCTGTTTGCGGAAATCGTGAACACGTAATCGCCGTCTGTCTGTGTCCATCCTGCCTCGTAGACGTTGCAGTAATTGTCGGCCACATCCGTATGCAGTTTGCTGAAACTCGTAAAATCCCTGTTTCCTGTCAGTAAGGCTGCCGCACCGTTCATCAGTTTCAGGTCGAGACTGTAGGGGACAAACGTCGAATATTCGTTTTTGAAGGGATTTTTTGACGTGTGTATAAAATATTTGTATGTCCGTTTTATGGCGTCGAACCGCGAATGAAATCCCGGATATGTTCTGAAAATATCGTTTACGGAAATATTTTTGGACAGAACGGTGTTTAGTTTGAATTTCAGATAATCGAAGTCGTCTATCCTGTTCGCGCAGTCAAAATGAGCGGTAAAATGCCGCGCATGTACACCCGTATCCGTTCGTCCGCAGCCGACAGTTTCGATATTTTCACGCAGAATCACGCTCAGGGCCTTATTCAGTTCTTCCTGTACGGTGAAAGCGTTTTCCTGAATCTGCCATCCGTGATAGTCGGTACCTTTGAAAGAAATATCAATCCTTATGCGCTCCATTTTGTCCTGTCCGGATTTTCATCTGCGTTTATTGCGTCTGCCGGTGATTTTCTGCGCTTTTTCGTTACCGTTATCTGCCGACTTCCGATACCAGTACATGGCCTGCAACTCGTCTTCATCGACGCCGCGGGCTGTGAGATAGCAGTTTCCGAGTTCGAACTGCGCTTCGCTGTGTTCGTTTTCGGCGGATTTGCGCAGCCAGTCCACACCTTTTTCCACATCCATCTCAATTCCTTCGCCGTTCAGCAGCATCATAGCGATTTCATATTCGGCGTTTCGATTGTCCTCTTCGGCAGCCTGCAACAGCCAGCGGTACGCTTCCGAAAGGTTTTTTGCCGTTCCGATTTCGTACCTGTAGCATATTCCAAGACGGTATTTTGCAGCGACATAACCCCTATCGGCAGCAATTGAATAATACTTGAACGCCTCCGATTCGCTGTGTTCCACGCCTATCCCGTACTGGTAGCACAGTCCCATGCCTTCGGTTATATAATCATTTTCAGCGGCATAGCTGTAATATTTGAAAGCGCTGCTGCTGTCGGCATTTTCGTCTGCTCCGTACAGGAAATGGTCGCCGAGAGCCGCCGCCGCGTATGCAGAGCCGTTGTCGTACGCTTTTCCGAGATATTCGAGACCTTTCTCCGTATTTTTCTCTATCAGACCGTAATAATGGTACAGACCGAGTTTATACTGAGCAAAAGGATGTTCTTTTTCAGCGGCATAAGTCATGTAATTCATTACCTTTTCGCTGTCATACTCGAGACCGCCATATTCGTGTTCGTGCGAAATTGCCATCTCGATATTTGCATCCAGATGTCCGCCTTTGGCCGACTTTTCGAAGTATTCGACAGCAAGTTGCGGATTTTCGGGACGTCCGATAGCGTATTTATATATCCGCCCAAGGTTATACATTGCGTCGAAAATTCCTTCTTCGGCCGCTTTCGAGAAATGTTCGAAAGCCTTGTCCAAATCAGGCTCACCCGCATAGCCATTCATGTAATAATGACCGAGTTTGTCATGAGCGTAATAATCGTCTCCGGCAGCGGCAAGGGTGAGGAGTTCAAACGCTTCGTGATAGCTCTGTTCGACGCCGAAACCTTCCTCGTAGCACAGCGCGAGTTCGACTCTGGCATAATTTGAATTGTACTCCAGCGCTTTACGGTAATATTCAACCGCTTTTTCGGGATTGGGTTCTCCCGTAACGCCCGTTCTGTGGTAGTAACCCAGCAGTTCGATAGCGTACAGATGATTGCGTTCCGCTCCGACAAGATAGTATTTGAAAGCGGTTTCGTAATCGGGCTGTTCCGAAAATTCCGCATTCTGGTATCCGTAACCCAGACGGTAGGCTGCATATCCGTCTCCCGCTTCGTATGCTTTTTCCAGAAGTTCCTTTGCCTGAGGTATATCTTTGTCGCCGGTTTCGACTTCGAGTATGTAATACGCTTTTGCGCTCATGGCGTTGGTGTTGTCCTCCGCTATGGCCATGTCGATATACTTAAATCCCTGTGGAATATCCCTATACTTGTCGTCATAAAGATATATCAGCGCGAGATTCAGCATTGCGTATGAATTGCAGTACGAAATCGCCTTCCCGTACCATTCGACTGCCTTTTCGGGATCGCGGTAATCTTCGTTGTACCAGTAATATTGCCCCAGATAATCGGCGGCGTAACTCATATTCCATTCGTAAGCGTTTTCGAGCATGCGCAATGCATTTTCCCTGTCGCCGTCGATGTCGCCGTTCAGGATTGCAATCGCCTTTTTGTACATGCAATAAGGCTCGCCGGTCAGTTCCATGCCTTTTTCGTAAGCCTCGACCGCTTTTGCGATGTCATTCAGTTTATCGCGGTACACGTCGCCCAGCAGATACCATACCTGATTGACGGGCTTTGCGGTAGAGTTGTAGTCTATGATTTTCTGTTCGTAAACAGCAGGGTCGATATCCGAGTCAAATTCGGAAAGCAGCAGATATATGTCGGCTCTCTCGAAGTTTTTTTCTTTTGCCCTGAGCATCAGCTCAAGTCCCTTTTCCCTGTCGGGTTTTGCGAGATTTACTCCATGATACAACTGGTGTCCATACAGCGCCAGCGCGAGAGGAACGTCCAGATCCACTCCTTTAAGCATGTATTCCCTTGCTTTTGCACAGTCCCTGAAAGGTAAACGTGAATTGTCATACAGACTGCTCAGTTCTACCCACGATTCTTCGACGCCTGCGCCGGCAAGTTTTTTGTTAAAATCCACAAGCTGAAGAAACCAGTCGGCATAATCTTCATCGTTGAGATGTATCCCCGAATGCAGTTCTTTTCCATGGAAAAACATTTCGCTGCGCAGGTTCAGGATGTTTTCGTCCTGTGTTCCGGCGTCGAAAGCGGCCTCGCATACGGCCATCGCCTCGAACCATTTGTCGGGAGACGTCAGGCTGCCGATCAACCCGACAGCTTCTCCGGACAGTGTGGCGATATTTTGTTTTTTTTCTGACAACAGACTGTTGTATTGTTCTTTAAATTTCATTGTATATATTATTTTATCATTTTATCCGATTTGACTGATTTGTTCGAGGGCTTTCCGGTCAAGGAGTTTTATTTTCCGTCCGTCCAGTTCCACAAGTTTTTCAACATTGAATGCCGAAAGCGTTCTGATTGCATTGGAAGTGGTCATGTTCGACAGGCTGGCCAGATCTTCCCTCGACAGTCTCACTTTCAGGGTCATATTGTCTTCCTCCATGCCGTAAGTCTGTTCCAGAAAGAGTAAAGTTTCTGCAAGCCGGCCTCTTATGTGTTTTTGCGTCAGGGTAATTGTCTTTGCATGAACAAATCCGAGTTCTCTGGCAAGCATTTTCATTATTTCGAATACAAGGCTGTAATTGCTTTTCATAATCGAAAAAACCGTCTCCTTTTCTATCCTGCAAATAATGGAATCCTGAATGGTCTGCGCCGAAACATTGTAGTTCTCCTCGCCAAACAATGCCCTGTACCCCAGCAGTTCAGCCGAATTGAACATCCGCGCTATCCAGTCTCTTCCGGCGATGCCTTCCTTAAATACTTTCACCTGTCCGGAAACAAGGCATATCAGATGATTGGGCGTTTCGCCTTCCCGATATACCATCTTTCCTTTCGGAAGAAAAATGCAGGCGGAATGTGCCGCAATCTGTTCCTTGTCCTCCGGTGTCAGATGTTTTAACACCGTATATACAACTTCGATGCTGTTTTCAAAATCAATTTGCCGTTTCGGTTTCATTTCAATCCCTTTCATGATGTTGAACTTATTCCTTCAAAACAAGGTAGGATAATCATCCTCCATTTTTTGAAATATTGCTGCAATTATTGCCTCTCTAAAAAACTTCGATCTGTTTTTAATCTTATACTTGGTGATAAAATTTTCTATAAACTTAATTTCTTTATCGTTAAACGACAGTGTATGTCTGTACCGTCTTTTTGGCCTGGATACCGGGTCTTTTTTCGTCATAATTACAAACTCATTTTCGAAGTTATTATTTTTTGCAAATGTATAGCTTTTTTTTCTAAATGATGTTGAAAAACATAATTTTTTTTACAAAAACCGGAGAACGGAAAAACGGATGCCCGCTAAAACATAAATAATCAAAACGTTTAATTTTGTTAACTGATGCGATGCATTGTTGAAACATTTCGGGAAAATTCCCGTTTTGTGCAGGGGGTTTACCGTAAAAAACCGGTTAAATCTTATTTTGAGACGCTATTTCTACCGTCGCTCATGCTGTCATTGCGAATAACCGTTTCGTACCGCAACTGAAAGAGTGATGACGCATGTCGGAATGTCTTGAAAGGACGTAATTTTCATAACAGTTCAAATACTGCAACCGAAGAAAGATCATTATAAGGATATTACAAAAAGCGTTATTGCATGAGTCTCGATTATTTTTTGTTTTGTTTACATTTTTGACATCCCACCTGCAGGACTTACCTTACGTTTCTTGCGGTAAAAACAGTAAAGCGTCCTCATAAACATCAGGTATGTTCTTTCAGAATTCTAATTCCCGTCACATAGCGGAGTTTATAATAAGGGGAATTGTTGAGTTCTTCCATTTTAACTCCTCTCCGGCAAGCATGAATAAAGACAATA
>JAISPE010000237.1 GCA_031275145.1 Prevotellaceae bacterium
AAGCATCCTGATAAACTTTTAATTTGCAAATATACATGAAAAATTTCGATTATAGATCAAACGGGTGAAAAGGGTGTACGACAAAATTTCTTTTTGACAAATTCCTTTTTTTGACAGAATTCTTTTTTTGACAGAAACTTTAGTTCGACGAAGTCAATTGACAGAATTTTCAAAATTTACGTTGAAAACCCTAACAGGGTTGGAGACCCTGTTAGGGTTCCCGGGAAACGGGATTGCGGGTCATGCCCGCAATGACGACAGTCCAGACTTTGTATTCCAAACTGTCAGTCCATCAACCCTTACTGTCAAGCCCGCAAACAGCAGGCGTCAGCCGTCATTGCGGGCTTGACCCGCAATCCTATATCACAAATTTAGACCGTTGGATGTATAATTGTGTTATACACCCGTTTCGGTATACCTGTATTATTTCAAAGTTAAAATTTCCTTGTCCGAAATTCAGGATATCAGTTTCAATCTCAAAGAATTTAACGCCACCGACGAAGCGGCGGCGATGTTTCCCTGTCTATCGTTAATAAAATTACGGGCAAAAGTTTTTGTTCCCTCGGGTGTGGCTATTCCAAACCAGCACAATCCCACGGGTTTATTTATTGTCCCGCCTGTGGGACCCGCTATTCCTGTTGTCGAAACTGCATAATCGGCATTTAACGTTCCAAGCGCTCCTTCGGCCATTTGAAAGGCGACTTCGCTGCTGACTGCCCCGTATTTTTCGAGAATTGCGGGATTGACGCCCAGTATATTTACCTTTATTTCGTTGGAATACGCTACAATCCCGCCCTTAAAATATGCGGAACTTCCGGGAACCGAGGTTATTCTGTGAGCAATACGTCCTCCCGTACACGATTCGGCTGTTGCGACTGTCGCCCCCTTTTTGCGCAACAGTTCGCCCAAAACCGACTCCAAAGTATCCGGCTCATACCCGTAGATATGTTTTCCCAAAACGGGAAACAGTTTGTCAAACTGTTCTTCCACGATTGCTTTTCCGTCAGGCGCATAACTTGACAGTCTTAATTTTACACCCGTTTCGATATTCGGAAGATATGCCAGCGCTGTTTCTTTTGGCAGTGAATTTTCCCAGTTTTCGATTTTCAGTGCAAGTTCGGATTCCGAAATTCCGTACGTCATCAATGTTTTATGGAAAATGTCCGGTAATACGGTTTTTTGCTTCAACAGTGTCAGTACGTCAGGCAGCATTTTCATCATTTCGGAAGGCACGCCGGGCATCGCAACAAAAACAGTCTTGCCTTTTTCGAACCACATTCCCGGAGCTGTACCGTAATTGTTGGGTATCACCGTACAGCAGTCCGGGACTTCGGCCTGCTGTTTATTAAGCTGATTAATGCTTATGCCTCTTTTGGCAAAAAATGTTTCGATAAACTTCAAACTCGGCTCATGCACAACCATACGCGTGGACCCGAAATAACCGGCTAATACTTTTTTAGTTATATCGTCGTTTGTGGGACCGAGACCTCCGGTTATGAAAACCGTATCCGCGTTTTTTTCTGCTTCCGACAATGCCGTTCTTATTGCTTCCGCACTGTCGGATACGGATGTTATTTTACTGACTTTTATTCCTGCCAGATTCAATTCATTTGCCATCCACGCAGAATTGGTATCTACGATTTGTCCGATAAGGATTTCATCGCCTACAGTTATTATTTCTGCCGTATACACAGTTATTTCTTTATAATTCGGCGTATATCGTATGTAACTCCCAGTCGGAATCCTTTTTCCAGAATTTTTTGCCGTTCTCCCACATATATCCACGAATGTGCTTTTATATAAGGATTCAGGAAAACCGATAACCCGAAATCGAAGTCATAATTTACGCCCAGTCCGGCGATTCCTCCTATTCCTGTTTGATTTTCAATGTAAATATTGTCGGAAACGTCAAGGTCAAGCAATAATCCTCCATTGATAAAAAAGTATTTCAGAAAGTTAGCCCTCAGAGTCGCGGGAACGTTAAGCAGACCCAGCCCGACTTTCTCTGTTCGCATGAAAACCTCCATACCGGGGTAAATATCCGGAGTAACACGTATGCTGTGTCTGGAATATTCCAGTCCCGTCTCCAGTTCCAGCCATTTGTTCAGTCCCCTGATATAGTTGATCCCCACAGTATAAAAGCCTGTGCCTTTATAATTGAAATCAACACTGTTTATCCCGCCGAAGATATCGCTGTCTCCCAAAGAAGAGAACGTTATCCCAACCTTGTTGCTAAGTTGGTTTTGAGCGTTCAAAGAAGTCTGTACTGTAAGACAGACAATAATCAACAATAATTTAAAAACCCTGTAATTCATAACATATAATTTATTCTGTAATTTATTCATGAGGCAAAAAAATGCCGTATCCATTTCTATTATTCTTTAAATCATCCGAGGTTGTGAAAAATAACTTTGTCTCTTCATTTTTGAATAATAAGAAACAAGCTAAATCAATTGCCTCGTCTGTTTCGTCGCTGAACATATCTAATTAAACTTTTATCATAATTTCTATTCCAAAGCCAGTCATCTTTTTCGCTTCCATCGAACCATTTGTCTTGGATGTGAAAAATGAACATATCGTGCCACATTACGTTTAGAATGATTCCATTGTAATTTATGATTTGTTTGGTTGATAAGTTCATCAAATTTTTCAAAATCATCTTTAGATTTTTCAAAAAGTTCATTAAATTTTTTCTCACCTACACTTGACAAGAAATAGTTATACAAAGAGCGTTCTGTATAATCTATTTCACGAGAAGGTAGGTTTTCGTTCTCATGCTCTATATCCCATAAGTAGTCTCTTGCTCTGTAATACCAACTAAACCTAATCCCATAATAATCCAATAATTTTGTTTCTAAATCCTTCAATTCAATTGGATATAACGGTTCATCCTCGTAATCATAACCCATCAATTCAAATATTTTACTTAGTGCTTCATGTGACATTGAGAGATTCACATCACGAACGTAAACCCATTTTCTAATCTCTTCCTTATTTTCAATGAATTTTTCGTGAGAGTTTAAATCATTCCCATAAGGTAATGGATTGCCAAGACTTTTTTTGTAATCATTGAATAAACATCTTTTGATTACTATATTATCATCACTATGATACGGTAATTTGAATTTATCACCTGTATATACACCTATGTTGTAAACCCACTTTCCATCCTCGTATCTTGAAAGTATGTATGTATCAGGGACATTTTTCTTTTCTATCCTTAATTCATAACCATCTAATATCATCATTTATTAATTTTCACCAATAACACTCCATTCTTTAATAAAATCAGAAACATCTTTATTGCCGTATCCATTTCTATTGTTTATGACAATCCCTGTTCTTCAAGGATTTTATTTACGTCTTCAACAGTCTTGCCAATAAAACCGGCTATTTCTTTAGCCGAAAATCCGGCCTGTTTCAGATTGACAGCGATTTCTTTTTTGCTTTCTTCTCTGCCTTCTTTTTTGCCTTCTTCTCTGCCTCTTTCTTTTGAAGCGTTCATGCCGCTGTTGTAATCATAAATAGCCATTTCGCGCATGTGATAAGCATGCAGGGCTTCCCTGTCCTGTGCAACGTACATGATTTTGTCGTGTGCTTTTTTTATTGCCGTATCCATTTCTATTATTTTTTTAATTGTTTCATCATCTGTATTTTTATCGAAAAAAGCCAGCCAGCGGTGAAGTGCGTTGTTCACGATATCTTTCTGTTTCAGATGTCTGAAATTTACCATATCGATAAAGTGCATCTCCAGTGCGTCGGTAAGCCTGTAATCGCCGTATATATCTTCCCGAATATGAAAACTTGCATGAATTTCGTCTATCTCAATAAAGTTTGTTCCAAGAATATTAATGGTTATTACATTGGGAATTTTAGCATAATCACCTCCCGCGCTGATACCCGATATATACTCGCGACTCCAGTAAAAGAGACTGCGTCTGTCCATATTGCCGGCATCGCGGAGCTGTACTTCGATATTCACTTTTGAGCCGTTGTCCATTATTGCACGGAGGTCCAGAACACTCGATTTGTCGCCGATAATCTCGGCCGACATCAGTCTGTTTTCAAGTATCTGTACCGACCTGATTTTTTCTTTGCCCGTTTTTTTCAGGACGGCGCTCAGGAATGAAATCAACTGTTCCTCATCTCCTTCCTCGCCCATATATTTCAGGAACAGATAATCATTCAAAAAATTTAACCTTTCTGCGCCCATATTTCTGTCATTTTTATTGCTGCAAATATAGTGATTTTCCGAAAAATTATAATTTTATTATACTATTTCCCATCCTTTTTTTATGTTTTTATCGACGGTATCCTGCATAATCTGCATGATCTGCTCTTCGTTGTCGGACACAAACACATCTCTTTGCAGAGGCTCTTTCCGGTCCGAGCTGAAATTGGTGTAGTGAAAAACATAGGCCGGATATTCGGCTTTCTTTTCTTTTCCCGTTTTCCATACGACAAATTTCTGCACCATAAGCTTCGCTCCGGATTCTTTTTTATACACTTCGCGATGAATGATTTTACTTTTGGGAAGTTCGGATTCCTGCCTGATTTCGTCTTCCGGAATATATGAAAAACTGTTGATTTGCGACAGCCTGACATCTTCGAAGCAGACTTTTTTGTCGTCGCGAAATCTTTCAAAGACAGGATAAACGAAACTTATCCCGGCAACGCTGCCGCGCCTTACATACTGTCCGTCGACTATTTCAAGGACCGGATTCATGATTGCGCCCGAAGACGTCTCGAAAAGAACGTCGTTCACCATGAGTTCGATAACCGTGTCCGGCTTAATCATGTGGAAAGCAACGTGATTGGAGTCTGTTTCGATGTATTGCGATTCAATGATTTTCGGGCTCAGGTCTTCGAGCAGTTTCTCTTTAAGCTCCCTGTCAAATCCGTTACCTGCACGCCCTATTATCTGGTATTGACCTTCTTCGGGCATCATGGCCAAAAGCAGAGACCGTACCTGTCCTTTCTGGTCTCCCGTTCCTTCCGAAAATCCGACTATTGCAACATCGACAGTATAACGCGGTTTGATTTTGTACACCAAAGGCAGTTCGCATCTCACGACAAGACCTTCAGCGCCTTCGTCTTCAACCCATTTGCGGTATATTTCCCTTACTCCTGTTTTCGACGAAGCCCTCTGCATTATCACCGGGCGGCACATGTCCGTTTTTCCGAAGACGTCTGTCAATATTTTGTATGTTTCTTCGTAGGACATTGTCCTGTTGATGCTGTTGTTGATTTCGTATATCTCGAAAGGCGCGATGCGCAGATTTTTGACAAGTTTTTCGTCTGCCAAAGATTCGATTACTTCAAATACTCTTGTGCGTCTTTTTTCTTCGCTTACATACAGTTCGGAGGGAATGACCGCCTGCTGTATTCCTGCAGCCGACAGGGCTTTTCCCGCTTCCTCGACGCACGGCAATCCTGTCCTGACACGCCCCGAACGGTTCAGTATAAACACATTAACTCCGTCAAAAAATATCAGATTAAGTTCCCCGTCGTATTTTCGGGTTACAAAAAAGTCCGTACCTCCCAGACGGTCGTTAATCTGTTCCGGGTTAATCGATATGTAACTCTTTGTGACTTCTTTTTTATAGTTGATTGCTTTAGCCGACAATTCTTCCGGCACAGCTTCCGCCGGGCCTTCTTCGTACCCGTTTTTTTTCGTCAGCCTGTCTTTATATATTTCCATCATTGTTAATCGCTTTTACTTCCATATTAGTTAAATGTAATATCAGGCAGTATTTATCGCCGTCGATACGTCCTTCCAGAAAAGCTCTGTACGGAGTCCCTCCCGATGTAACTATCAACGGCTCATTGCCTTTTTTCCCCGTACCCACAAACATCAGCGATTTGCTTTCGTGCAGTTCTTTCGCCATACTGTATAGAAAATCGTAGGTTAATCCGCTGATATGCTTTAGCTGATACTTGTGCACGAAAACAAATTTGCGTACAGCCATTTCTTTCGGCATTTTCTTTCCCGACCACTGCACCATGTTTTCACCGGTGATGTTCGCAAGAATTTTTGTAAGGTCTTTGCGGTCTTTTTCCTCGCCGTCGGGAGTTCTGACGATTTGTAACATATTGACTCTGTAGGCGATTTTGTTGTCCTTATCAAGATAGAGTTTATGTGTGGCGCCTATTTTTTTTCCGATCTTTTCTATATCGAGTTCGGGGTCGGATTCGATAATCGCTTCTCCCAGGGCTCTCAAATCACCGTATTTTTTCACTAAAGTTTCATCAGTCAGTTCTATGGTGGACTTCAGTATTTTAATATTCTGTTTCTCGCTGCCGTTTCCGAGAACAAACTTCACTTTGCTTTTTTGAGCGATGCTTTCGAATGCTACTTCGGCATCCTGTTTCTTTTCATTGGATATGTTTATTCCTCTCATAATGAATAATAATTAAAACATTGAAAAATCTATTTCCGTATCATCCTCTTCTTCTTCGATTTCAGGCTCTTCTTCGATGACTGACGTCTGGAAAAGCCCAAGCATCTCAAATTCATTCGGTACGCCGACCATCATAAAAAGATTTTTGCCTTTACTTTCGTCTCCGGCTGCAAGTATGAATGCGGTCTTGCCTTCGTAGCTGTCTCTGTAACAGTACGTGAAACTGTAGATGTCGTTTCCGACGAGATCTATCAACTCATCGCTTGCGCCGTCTAACTGATAGAATAATGTGATACTGTGGTTTAACAGTTCTTCAACGCTCGCTTTTCCTGACAGTTCTATCGGAACGGAGTAACTCGAAGGAATCAACTCTGCCGGTGTCCCGTCATCATATACCGCTTTTAACTCGGAACGCTGCACCCAAAAACCGTTATCGGAAACAATACCCAGGCCAATCCCGCCTTTCGGGATAATCAGTGTCCCCGATTCGTCTGTACAGACGAGTTTGCATTCGTTCCCTTCACTGTCCAATGCAATATTTTCTGTCCAGCCGTAAAGTTTTTTCCGGTCAATCTTTGTCGGAGAAATTGCATATTCTCTGCCGTTTATTAAAAATGTTAATTCTCTTGCCATTTTTTTGACTGTTTTATTGCGCGAAGATATACAAAATTTTCTTTTTACGGATATTTTCCACGAAATATAAGGTAAACACAACACACAAAGAAGAATAATGTTTTTAATCTTCGTATGCGGTGTTGGGAGACTCATCTTTCATAACCCGTATTTACATATTTTGCAGCCTGTTGACCGGCTAAATATCCGGTAGAGAAAGCGATTTGCAGATTGTAGCCTCCGGTATTGGCGTCAAGGTCAATGATTTCG
>JAISPE010000276.1 GCA_031275145.1 Prevotellaceae bacterium
GATTTGGATTTGAAGGGAAAAATGCAAAGATAAACGTCGAATCGTTCACATCGTTATTGTATGATATGCTCGAATAATCGGCAGCCGGATACACAATCTGCGCCGCAATAAGACAGTGATACATAATTCCTAATATACTAAGTACGTATTTTATTTTTTTCATCATGCAACATCAATAAATGCCGTAATTCGCTTTTTCCCCGCATAATCCATAATCATGCCGCTGTATTCCGAAACATATTGCCGATGTACATTTATTCTTTCTTTCAAGTAACTGTTTATATTTACATTTTCAAGTAACTGTTTTGAAATATTTTTGTTCATCTTTTCCAAATATTCCGGTATATTTTCCCCGTAAAACACAGTAGGAAACACAAAAAAGTACAGCGTTTCCAGTCTCTGCGTCTTTGCGGGAAACATCTTTTTGGCAATCTGAGTGATTACATCTGTTTCATCGCCGAATATTCCATTAAGTCCGAAGTCCAAATTCGGACTTGCAAAAACCAATGACATAGAAGATTGGAATACATCTTTTTTATGTTTTCTTTTACTCATTCCGTAAAAAATTTGGGTGTAAAGATAAATGAAATTTTTTAATTGGAAATCCTGTTTCGATATTTTTTACCACCTCTTTATTTTTTACTGCCTTTTATTTTACCACAAAGGCACGAAGGACACAAAGATTGCACAAAGGGCTTTGTGCTCTTTCGCTCGGCGTAGTCTCCAGACTACGTCGAGTTAAAAGCAAAGCTCCCGCTTTGCGCAAGTCAGAGACTTGCTTTTAGCTTCTACGTAGCGAAGACGCTACGCCGAACGAGAGTCCTGAGGGAAATTTTGCTGCGTCCTGAAGAAAATTTTGCCGCGTCTTGATGAAAATTTTGCTGCGTCCTGAAGGAAATTTTGCCGCGTCTTGATGAAAATTTTGCCGCGCACGTGAGAAAATTTTGCTGCGCACGTGAGAAAATTTGTCATCAGGCAGCAGGCGATCGCTATGCCGCAAGTCGCTGAGTCGCCGACCGAGTTAAAAGCAAAGCTCCCGCTTTGCGAAAGTCGCGGATTGATTCATCGCTTGGCGCAGTCTATTCGCCGGCCCGTAGTTTTTTCTGAGAATCAAAATATTCGATTAAATCAAAAACCTGTTCATTGATTTCTTTCATTTGAGTTATCAAATCGGTATAAGGTTCATAATCGTTATTTACGATTCCCTTGTTTGAATCAATATTTGAAAGTTCGGGATTTTTTGCGGTCGGATCGTTATCCTGATATTTGAACCAGTGCCAGCCAACACAGTTTTGAGATTCGAGCAGGGCAAGCGTATAATTTTGGTAAAAGCGTCCACGGTCTTGTTGTGTTTGGACATTCCAGCCTGCTCCGGTTGTATTCGGCAAACCGGAATCCATGCCTTTCGTGTACCATTCCGTTATCATAAACGGTTTGCCGGTCCATTCAGTCCAGCCTTTTGTGTGTTCTTCCAGCGGAGTCCATACACCGTAATAATTGAACGAAATAATATCGATATATTGAGCAATTGCTTTCATAAACATGGCATGGCTACGAACATCGCCGTACAGTCTCGGCCCCAGAATCAAATGATTCGGATCATGTTTTCGAATCGCTTTGGCGGTAATAGACGAATATTTATCGCCAAGATAGGCAAGAAATTCCCGACGATCTGTGTCTTCGATCTGCTCGACGGTTTTATTTCGTTTCGCCAACCACATTTCAGCGGCTTTGCGTCCGGCGTCATTGGGATTTTCCAGTTTCAAATATCCTTCCAGTGTGCTCATCTTAAACGGTAATTCATTGTCCGTAAAATAACCCAGCAAATTCGGATCATCTTTGAAACCGGCAACCTGTTTAGCGACAAACTGATCGCAAAACGTTTCAAATTCCGGTTCGAAAACGAAAATTCCATTATTAGGATAACCATGATGTCCCGGAACTTGCACTGTTCGTCCTTTGCCGTATTCGCCCATGAGCGACAAATTGAGCGTATAAGATATTGGCGATATTTTTTGTAGCGGCGATTGACGAAATGCGTATAAATCACTCCAGGCCCCTGACCCATTGAAGCCGTTGTCTCTGAAAAGCCGAATTGTTGCTTCAGACCAGTTATTTTTCGTTTTGAATTTTTCTGCAAACACATTTTTCTGATGTTCTCCGCCACCGAGAGTGACATTACATACTGCCCTATGAATGTTCAAAAATCCTTCGGGATCAACAAGCCAGAACCGGTTATCATGTTTTTCGACATGCCAGAAACCCGTTTTCCGGGTTTTTTCACTAGGAATACCGGCAAAGTGTCCGTATTTTCGATTCTTTTTAGGTTTGTAACCGGCAAGATGTTCGATAGTACGTGTTGGATAACTGATCCACGGTTGACCGGAACGCTTTTGAGCCGCAACCTGCAAAAGTTCGCCCTTCAATCGTTTGAAGTCATTTTTTTCTTCCACTTTTCCGGCAATCGTTGAAAGTCCCGAATCAATACTGTCATAAAGAGGAGTAATCTCTTTTCCTGTTTTATCGACAAATCCCCATTTGCCGTCTTTTTGCACCTTTGCAAGTCCTTCCCGGAAAAAAGCGACATTATCATAAATACAGGGAATCACCTCTTTTCCTCTTTTATTAATAAATCCCCATTTGCCGTCTTTTTGCACCTTTGCAAGTCCTTCGGAAAAAGAATCGAAATAATCATATTTTGCAAGAGCCCTGGACAGTTTTTCGCTGTTGCAGGAACAGAAAACAAGCGTACACAATGACGCTAAAACCCAAACGGTAAACCTTTTTGCTGTCATATCTTTTTAATTTAAATTTCAATAATTTGTACGCCTCATCGTCATTGCGAGGAACGAAGCAATCCAGAAAGTCGTGGATTTCTGGATTGCTTCGTTCCTCGCAATGACGATGGGTCGCGGATTGCTTCGTCGCCATATTCTTCTGACAGGCGTTACCACGTTTTTCAGTTGCGGTACGAAACGAATATTCACAATGACGACCCGTCGCAGATTGCTTCGTCATCACACTCTTCGACAAGCGTCATTACGCTTTCAGTTGCGGTACGAAACGAGCACTCGCAATGCCGAAATACGACAATACATTAATATTTGCAGAACTAACAGATTTGTAAATTTTGAAAATTCTGTTAATTGACTTCGTCGAACTAAAGTTTCTGTCAAATAAAAATTCCGGTAATGTCGATTTAGAACGGCAAATCGTCAACATCTCCATCCCTGGGCGCAGTATCTGTCCAGGGGGATGTATCTGGCGCCGCCGGCATCGGAACCGGTCCTACGGAGGGAGCAGCGCTTTGAGTCGAAACACCCGGACCCCGCTGTATTCTCCATGCTCTGACATCAGTGTACCAGCGTCCGTTATATTCTCTCGATTCGAGGGTGATACTTACCGTAATAAGATCCTTGCCGACCTGAACATCGGCAATATCGTTAATTCTTTCGCCCCACAAAGAGATACATATCTTGCGAGGATACTGTTCTTCGGTTTCAAGGATAAATTCCTGTTTTTTCCAGTCTCCTTTTGCAGAAGTACCCGACTGCAAATCCAGCGTCTGCGCTATTCTTCCTGTTAATTCTAAGGCCATATCTTTATATTTTTTTATTTAACATTATAATTATTAATATTTTATTCTAACGGTTTTTCTTCATTGTTCCGTTTTACGGCATTATTAATCAATTCTTTGATTTCGTCTGCCTTACGGACTCCGGGGATTATGATATACGGTTCGGAAAAACCTGTAAGATTCAACCGGATATCTCCCAGACCGACCATTCTTTTATACCATGATTCTATCAGGAGAACCTCCCGTATTTCCGACAGTTTTACTTCCTTTGTAATCCTGTTGAATACCCCTTCTCTATATAATATTCTCGATGCTGTGATTTTGTATTTTGTGACATAAACCCCGTACCATGCAAACAGGGATCTGCCGGCAGGATATAACAGTAGCAGGCAAAATGCCCATCTGAGTTTCGTATAAACGATTAAGATCGTTACAATAAGCGCTGCCATCACGATACTGTTCGCATACGTTTTGAAATTCAGCCACTGACTTGGAGCGCTTTCCCAAATCGCCTGTTCTTCGGTGTTTATTGCATTGCTCATAACCTTTTCGAATATTCTTCAACATAGTATTTATAAAACAGAGGAACGGTTTCAATCCCTCTGTAAAAATTAATCAGAGGGAAATTTTCATTGGGCGAATGTATTGCATCGCTTTCCAAACCAAATCCCATCAAAATGGACTTTACGCCCAGAATCTGTTCAAAAGCCGAGATAATCGGTATGCTGCCTCCGGTGCGGACAGGTACGGGAGCAGCGCCAAAACTCTCTGTTATAGCTCTGTGAGCAGCTTTGTATTCGGGAGAATCTATGGGCGAAACATATCCCTGTCCTCCATGAAGCGGCGTAACTTTCACAGTAACATAAGCGGGAGCAAGGCTCTCGAAATGAGACTTGAACAGTTCGGCTATCTTTTTATAATCCTGATTGGGGACTAATCGCATGGAGATTTTGGCATACGCTTTTGCGGGGATAATGGTTTTCGAGCCTTCGCCGGTATATCCGCCCCATATTCCATTGACGTCGAGGGCAGGACGTATTCCTGTCCGTTCGGTAGTCGTGTATCCTGTTTCTCCCCATACTTCATTGACCTTAATGGATTTTCTGTATTCTTCCAGTGAAAAGGGCGCTTTGGCAAGTTCCCGTCTTTCTTCGTTGCTAACGGTTTCGACATCGTCGTAAAATCCTTTCACTTTCACTCTCCCGCTTTCGTCGTGCAGAGAGGCTATCATTTTGCATAAGATATTGACAGGATTGGCTACCGCTCCGCCATATATGCCGGAATGTAAATCGTGCGAAGGTCCCGAAACTTCGACTTCGAGACAGGATATGCCCCGTAATCCTGTTGTTATGGAGGGGACATTCTCTGCAATCATACCCGTATCGGAAACGATAATCACATCCGATTTCAGCAGGTCTTTGTTCTCTTCGCACCAGATTTTCAGTGAGCCTGAACCGATTTCCTCCTCTCCTTCGATCATGAATTTCACATTGCAGGGGAGAGTTCCGGTTTTGACCATCAGCTCGAAAGCTTTGGCGTGTATAAATGACTGTCCTTTATCGTCGTCAGCGCCGCGGGCATAAATTTTCCCGTCACGGATTTCCGGCTCAAACGGTGAAGAAAGCCACTGTTCCAAAGGATCGACAGGCATGACGTCATAATGTCCGTAAACAAGTATGACAGGCAGTGAAGGATCGATTATCTTTTCTCCGTAAACTACGGGATTTCCTTTGGTCTCAAATATTTCGACCCTGTCTGCTCCGGCGTCAAGAACAGTTTTTTTCCAGTATTCGGCCGCTTTCAGCATATCCGGCCTGTGTTCCGACTGTGAACTGATTGAAGGTATTCTGATCAGTCCGAACAGTTCGTCTAAAAAACGCTGTTTATTTTTCTCAATGTAGTTTTTAATCTGACTCATTCGTATTATTTTTAATGATTTGACATGTTAATCGGATGTAGAAGGAATTATTTTCAATAATTCGATTTCAAATATCAGTGTTGAACTCGGAGGAATAGGACTTCCGGGCATATTCCTGTCTCCGTAAGCTAATTTCGGCGGTATGTAGAGTATTATCCGCCCTCCTTCGGCGACATGCTGCAAGCCTTCCTGCCAGCCCGGAATAACGTCGCCAAGCCTGAACCGGACAGGCGCTCCGGACATTTTTTCCGAGGATTCAAATTCTGTCCCGTCTATAAAAGACCCTTTATAATGGACTTCGACTGTGTCGCTTAATTTCGGTTTCAATATTTTCCCTTTCTCCAAAATCCTGTATTGCAGACCGGAGGGTAAAACAACAACTCCGGATTCGGTTGCGTTTTTTCTTAGAAAATCCAGCCCCGCCGCTTCATTTGCTTTTCTTTTCTCTTCGGTGAGGGCAAGCATATAGTTTCTAAGAACCTGCAATGATTTTTCTTCGGTTATTTTCGGTTTTCCCGATTTCGCATCGTTAATGGCTTCTATCAGCGTATTCAGATCGATATCATCCGCTATCCCGTTTCTTATCAGGTCGCCGGCTATCTGGATGCCAAACGCATACGAAACAGAATCGTTTACCTGTCCGGCAATTAATCCCTTGCTTATGCTTATCGTCAATACAATTAAAAATATTCTAACTTTCATAATAAATCATTGTGGATACAAAGGTATAATCTTTTTTTCAAATACAAATACAAATTTTCGAATAAAATATTTTTTAAGCGGATAATAATTTTTTTCACCGGATTATTAGCCTGATCATGGCGAGTTTATTCCTTTTCGCCGGACCGGTTATCCCATTCGCTCGTGTTTTTTATTCCAAGTTTGTCAGGATCGAAAACAGGATTTTCGATGCCCGATTTCAACTGTTTTTCGAAATCGAAAAATATTTTCAGCGCTGTTTTCTGCAGTAAAATCAAAGCGACCAGATTCAACCATGCCATAATTCCTACGCCGATATCCGCCATATCCCACGCCAGTGTCATGGCGTTAATTCCTGTGAAGAAAGTTACGGCGAGAATGATCACACGCAGGATGTTAATCATGTAAACCGAAATGCGTCTGCTTCGGAAAAGAAAATAGACGTTGGTCTCTGCCTGAAAGTAATAACTCATTATTGTCGTGAAGGCAAAAAAGAAAAGCGCGATTGCCACAAAACCCGAACCGAATCCCGAAATCGATACATCGACGGCTAACTGTGTGAAAACGGGGCCGTATCCGGTTTCTGACGGCGGCAGTCCACCTCCGTAAAACAGTACTGTCCCGTCGGCGCTGTAAATGTTGTACATGCCTGTAATCAGGATAATAAACGCCGTTGCGGAACATACCAGCAAGGTGTCGACATATATGGAAAATGCCTGAACCAAACCCTGTTTTGACGGATGAGACACTTCGCAGGCTGCTGCGGCATGAGGCGCCGTGCCCTGTCCTGCTTCGTTGGAAAATACGCCGCGTTTTACACCCATGATTATCGCCGAGCCGACTATCCCGCCTACAGCCGAATCTATTCCGAATGCGCTCCTGAGAATCAGTAAAAGCATGGACGGGATATGATGCCAGTTCATGACAAGAATCACTCCTGCAACAAGTACATATCCTATAGCCATGAAAGGCGTTATACATTCGGCTACTCTGGCTAAACGTTTCACTCCTCCAAAAATAATCAGGGCTAAAAGCAGGACAATGAACCCGGCGCTGACGTGCTTGTCTATCTCAAAGGAATTGTGGAAAGCGTCGCATATTGCATTGGACTGTATGCCCGGAAGCAACAATCCCAAAGAAATAATGGTAATCGCCGCAAAAAACAGAGCGAAATATTTGCTGTTAAGTCCCTTGAGTATGTAAAACGCAGGGCCTCCCCTGTAATGTCCGTCAATCTTTTCCTTGTATATCTGCCCCAGAGAGGCTTCGACATAAGCCGTTGCAGCTCCGAAAAAAGCGAAGGCCCACATCCAGAAAACAGCGCCGGGACCTCCCAGCGCTATGGCTGTGGCTACGCCGGCAATATTGCCTGTGCCGACCCGTCCCGAAAGCGCCAGAGCAAAGGCCTGAAACGAGGATATGCCCGACTTGGACGACTTCCCGCTAAGTAACATGCGTATCATCCGCCTGAAATAACGTATTTGCAAAAACCGCGTGCGGAATGAAAAATAAAATCCCGCAGCCATTAAAAACACAATAATCGGAATACCCCATACGAATGAACTCACTTCCGATACTATTTTTGAAAAATCCATTTGATAATATTTTATTTGTCAGTACTTGTATCTCATTTATTTTATGCTCCAGAAATTTTAGAAATCAAAATGTGGCGCTCAACATTGATGTGCAAAAGTAATAAAAAAACTGTAACT
>JAISPE010000277.1 GCA_031275145.1 Prevotellaceae bacterium
ACGAAAGTCGCCGACTTGATTATGCTCGGAGGCTCTCTCGATTATGTGATTCCATGTATTGACAGATAATTTTTTTGACAGAAATAGCGGCATAATTTTTTGATAGGACAGATTATACTCTTCGCTGCATCGCAGCTATACATCCAACGGTCTAAATTTGTGATATGGGATTGCGGATCAAGCCCGCAATGACGGCTGACGCCTGCTGTTTGCGGGCTTGACCCGCAATCCCATATCACAAAACTACACCGCGCGAGGAATAAAAGCAAGTTTCCAGTTTGTGCTTTAACTTGAGTTGATTTTTTATCGGTAGAGCCGGTATAGATCATCCTTGTATGACGCTATTCAGACATCTGTCATTTTTTTTGCACGGCATGGGAGCTTGCGGTAGATTGCGGTTCCCTTACAGTCTCCGTTTCCTGTTATATCCGGCGATGACAAAGATAATTACCGGAATACCGAGCAGTGCGGTGACAGAGTTTATGGGCAGGACAGTATTTTTAATAACACATTGCGAAAGGATATCGCATAAAAGCATTATACATGCGCCGGTCAGCATAGTTCCGGGCATAAGGACACGGTGGTCGGCCTGGCGGAACAACATTCTGGTTAAGTGCGGGACAGCGATTCCGATAAAGCCTATCGGGCCGCAGAAAGCCGTAGCCGTTCCCGTCAGTATGCTTGTGCCGAGAAAGATCAGGTTTCGTGAGCGCCGTATATTAACGCCCATGCTTTTAGCATAGTTTTCGCCCAGCAGGAGAGCGTTCAGCGGCTTGACAGAGTATACGGATATCATGATGCCGGCAAGCAAAGCGCATCCCATCAGCAGGACTTTATCGGACGATACCGAACCTAAACTGCCCATAGTCCATATAACGTATGTTTTCACCCCCGAACTGGGGCTGAAGTACTGCAATATGCTTATTATTGCGGATATTCCGCTGCCGAACATCACGCCGAGTATCAGTACCGACATCACATCCTTCACCCGTACCGAGACGAGCAGTATTAGCGTCAATACGAGAGACGATCCGCCAAGCGCGGCCGCATAAGTTCCCAGATCGCGCAGCCGTTCCATAACAGCCCATGAAGAAGCGCCCATGATGAACAGCGCTACGCCTAAACCCGCGCCCGAACTGACTCCGAGCACATAAGGGTCGGCAAGAGGATTCCTGAAAACCGTCTGCATCTGCAATCCGGCAACAGACAGCGAGACACCTGTAAAGACTGCTACACAGGCTTTGGGAAGTCTGAACCTGTACAGGATTTTCGACGCGCCCGTCGCCTCCCCGAAAAACGAATCACAAATATCTTTCAGCGAAACCTCAACAGAGCCGACCGTCAAGTCCGTAATAAACAGCACAGCCAGCAAACAGCCGAGCAGCGTAAAAAACAGAGAATTGTATTTGGCAGGTCTGTTCAGTTTCATCTGTCTTTCTTTTTTCTGCGACGGAAAATATCGATGAATTTGTCGAATTGCGAGCGGTAGGACAGTCCTATTCCGTTTCTGTTGTTTTCCATATCGTCGGAAAAGTAGTCACGTGATTTTGAGAAGACTTTAAATCTGGTATTTTGACTTTTACCCAGCAGGACTTCCATTTCCACATCCCCGATAAAACTTCTGTTCGAGGTAGTTGTATTGCTTGCGCTGCCGTTGAAAATCACCCTGTCGAAAAGTTGGGCGCTTACATCGATTCCAAAACCCGCGCCCGTATTTGTGTGAGCATTGGAATTGTAATCGACATTGACGTCAAGAGGAATGGGCAGATTAAACATGGATATAAGGTTTCCTATCTGTCCCGACAGCAAATCCGAAGCGTTGTACATCAGCGTTGTCGAGCCTATGTCCTGAGTAGCGAAATTCTGTTCGGGCAGAAACATTTTAAGCACCAGCAGCGAAAGGAATTGACGGGTCATTTTCTCGTCCGTATTGACGAGGTTTGCAAACTGAGCCTTTTTTTCGGGATCGATATCGTGAATGTCAATGTTGAATTTCAGGAGAGGATTAGTCATTCTTCCCGTTATGAATATCTGACATTCTACCGGATGGTTTCTCAGACTGTCGTCCGGAAAGAGCGTCGCCAGAGATACGCGCTCCTTATACGAAGCCGTAACGTCAAGTTCGGCATTCTCAATATCTCCGTTAAACCGTATCCGGCTGTCGCGGTTTATTGTGAATTTGCGGGACACGATACTGAAATTCGGGAGAGTAAAATTATAGTCGCCTTCTTCGATCGAATAATCGCCTGTGATACTGAACAGTTCCAGAGCCGGATCGACATATATTTTAAGATTTCCGCTGCCTCTGGCCCTGAGTATGTCGCCTACTTTGGGGTCGATAAGTATCTGTATTTCGGATTTCGGATTCACTGCCAGATCAAAACTCAGTTTCATATTCGACTTTGTATCCGGAACTGTTTCGGCCGTTTCTTTCTGTTCGATACCGGTCGAATCAGCTTTGTTTCCGGTGAAAATAAGAAAATCGGACTCCTTAACCTGAGAAGTTGATGATAAAGGTATGTACAGAATTGAATTTGCGCTCGTTTCGGCTGTTATCGCAAAATTGACCAGACCGGGATTTCCCGACAGATTGACCACTCCCGAAGTGTATGCGCTGCCGTAAAACAGGGGATTATCTTTGCTTTTCGTATTCAGGCTCAAAAAGTTTTTGACATTGGCGCTCGCGTCGAACTCGATATTTTTGAAATAATTATGCGTAAGATTCATGTTCAGCGTTCCGGTATTTCCCTCCATGTCTTTTATATGTCCGTCTTTTATACTGATTTTCGAGCCGGTGATTTCAATATCGGAGTTTACAGTATAGTGAGTTTGAAGATAATCTATGGTCAGCCCGACACCGTTCAGACTCAGATTGCCCGATATTTCGGGGCTTTTAAAAGTTCCGGCGATTTTCACCTTCCCGTTCAGCATTCCGCTTATGTCGGACATGATTTCGTTTACAAGCGGCTCGATGGTTTTCATTTTAAAACTTTTAACGGTGACGTCAGCGCTGATTTCCCCGGAACTGGGGAACACGTATCCGTATATCGACGAATACAGTTCATTATTAAATGAAATCCGGCTTGTAATGTCGATACACTGCTTGTTGTTGTTCCACATGCTGCCCAGCGTTACGTTACCTACCGTATCGTTATTAACAACCAGCGTGTCAAGATATATGCTTGATATGATGTGAGGCGCTTCATACAGTGAGCACAGGTCGATTTCGCCGGAAATTTTTCCGCCGACCTGATATCCGAACGGAGAAATGTAACGGTTGATCCCGCCAAGCCGGTAGTTTGTTAACAATATCTTCACCGAATCGTTCGGGCTTTGCGAAACGGTTCCCGAAATTCCGATTTTCTGTCCCGTATTGTTTATACTAAATCCAGTTACACTGAATTTGTCGTGTTCTATTTTCAGTGATGTCCGTGCCAGATTCCATGCCTGCTCGAATAATGTCAGGCGCGACGGATCGATGTCTATATTGACAAGCAGTTTGCCGGGCGCGTCGGGATTCTGCGAAAACTGCGTTGCAAAGGAAATATCTGCATTCGACCGGTTTACCGAATCGGCAAACAGAAAATGCGTCTGCATTCTGTCGTGAAACACGGTATTGTTGAGATAAAAATTGTTAATCGATGCCCACGGAGTTACGAAATTTCCCGACAGGTTTACAATCAGTGAATCAAAATTATTGTTACACATAAGATTCAGGTCCGAAATCTGATTGTTTTTGTAGGATATTTTACCGGCAACCATTCTGATATTGAGCGCGGAATTTACATCAATCATAGCGTTCACTTCCGTACCGTTTTCGATGTACAGACCCGGAACAAAGATTCGCACGGCATCTTTTGCATCTTTAAAGTACGCTCTGAAATCACATTCCGATTTCAGTGCGACGGGATTCGGCTTTGTCCTGCCCGCGAACAGGTTCGGGACATGCGACTGAATGATGTACTGCAACTGATCGACAAAGCTTCCCAGATTGTTATATCCGAAATATTTGGCGTCCATAAAACCGGATGTCAGATTGAAATACGTTCCGTTTTCGCCGGTATATGACACAAGGTCGATCTTTTCATCAAAATCAATACTGCCCTGACTGTCCGAGTATAGCAGGCTGTCGACGCTGAGTTCGCCGATATAGTCAAAAATGCTCGACGCTCTGAAATTTGCCCTGATATATGCATCAACAACGGAAACGCTGTCCCGCCTGTTGAAATTCAGTTTTGCCAGATCGACATGTTTCAGTCTGGCTTTGAAATCGAAAACGGGAATGCCGTCTTCCCCTGCCAGATCAATATTCCCGTCAAAATCGAGATCAAGATTCGGCTCGGAAATTTTCACTTTGCCGGCGAACGACTGGTTTACAAGACGTCCCGTAAGCTCGACATCATGATACTTATAGCTGTTAAATTCCAGCAAAGAGATGTTTCCTTCGCCGAAAATATTGCTTTTGCCGCCCAGAACCGTTCCGTTCACTTTCATGCTGAACCCGGCCTGACCGACTGTCGGCGAATGAATCAGTTTCCCGACACTGAAATCTCTTGCCGCAAGTTCGCCGCTGAATCTGATGGAGTTCTTCTGGCTGTTAAACAGGATATCCATTTCCAGAACGCCCAGCTCGCTTTTCAGATACCCGTATGAAACGAAATCGCTGACAAGTCCCGTATAAGTTCCGTTAAAATGCATGTTTCCAAACCTGAGCAGGGTTTCCCTTTCTTCGAAACGTTTGCCGGTGACGCCTTCTATAACCGCCGTAACATCTTCCGGGTTCGTATCCAGATGTTTCAAATCGAGGTAGATAACCGTATTTTCGATATCCGGCAGACCGAATATGCTGAAACGTCCGTCGATATTTGTTCCGGTAAGGGTTTCAAGTTTGAAATTGTCGCTTCGCAGGTCGGCGACATGTCCCGTAATCTGCCCGTTAAAATTCGCTGCCACAGGTATTTTGTTAAGCACGGGAGCAAAATATCCAAGAGTAGTAAAATCTATGTCCGAGTCGTAGATATCGACGTCGAAATTAACTTTATTGACAAAATCGCCAAAATCCTTGCCTCCGCCGTACAGCAGACTCAGGTTTCGCATTTTGACGTCCGAAAAGTCGTCGATAACTCTAAATTCCCTTAGCGTCACTTCTTTTCCGAAACGTATAATGCCCGTATCCGCCGCAAGCCGGTGTATGTTCAGTCCCGACCGTTCGCGGAACGAAAATTCATTAACCCTGAAAGTCAGGGTATCGCTTTTGATGGATATCCTGTCGGCGTCAAGATTGATGTCCGAAACCGACATGTTTTTATAGATAATCCCCTCCGGCTGTTCTTCCGTCGTCGGAGCTTCATTCAGACGCATGACGTACTTGAAATTTCTTAATTCAAGCGACTTGGTCCTGATCCGGAGCGTGTTTTCTATTATATCTTCGATACTTTCGTTTTCTTCTTTCTCCTCCGCATCTGTTTTTTCTTTTTGATTTTTCAGTTTATTAACGAGTTTTGCGATATTTGTGCCGGTGGAATCACTTTTCAGACAGAATATTCCGTCGGTCAGTCTGAGCCTGTTCAGGGTAAATGGACGTCCGTTCAGCGGCAGATTTCCAATGGCGGCGTCCAGACGGGAAATATACAGTAAAGTGTCGTTATCAGTATCTTCGACGTATATTCCATTTATACGTACGCGGTTGAAAAACGAAATATTGACGGATCTGACGCTTACATGCGTCTGTAACTGTTCCGACAGTCTGTCGGATATCTTCCCGACGATGAAAGTCTGAACAAAGGGAATGCTGAAAATAATCGGCAGTAAAATTAATAAAATCAACAATGTTACAAGAGTGCGGAAAACGATGCGTTTCCATTTTTTCTCTTTGGGTTTAACCCGTTGCTCTCCTGTATGTTTTATCCCGTTTCCCTGCATTTTTATTTAAAAAAATCTGTCTCAAAAGTACAACATTTTATTCAATTAAAAATTATGAAAACCTGGCAGGCAAATGACACAGATTATACAGTTTCGTACCGCAACTAAAAAGGTTTGATGACGCTTTCCCGACTCATCGTCATTGCGAATAACCGTTTCGTGCCTAAACTGAAAGCGTAATGACGCCTGTCGAAGAATTAGCGATGAAGCAGCGATGAAGCAATCCACGACCTGTCGTCATTGCGAATAACCGTTTCGTACCGCAACTGAAAGCGTAATGACGCTTGTCGAAGAATCAGCGATGAAACAATCCACGATGGGTCGTCATTGCGAGGAGCGTAGCGACGAAGCAATCCAGAAATTCACGAGTTTTTTACCACAAAGGTTTTACAAAGAACTGTCGTATATCAGCCGTTCATCGTTCATTTGTATCCTCTGTGTTTGTTGTAAATCGAGAAATCCCGAAAGGTTAAGCAACCTTCCGGGATTTTCTAAAATATAATATGAATTAAAAATTACGATTTACATATTACATAATGTTAAGTATTAGAAAAACTGTTTACCTAATTCCTGTTTACCGTCGCTTTAAAAACAATCCGCAAATAATTATGTTGAGTTAATACGGTGTTTTAAGGAATTATAAAAAAATTATTACTAATTTTGTCGGATAAAATGCAAAAAGGGTGTACGGCAAAATTCCTTTTTGACAGAGACTTTAGATAATAAAAATGACAGTGAGAAAGATTTTAGTTTCAGTTTTCTTATTCGGAATAGCGACAGCAATTGCAGCACAAACCCAGCCGTCTGCCGATAAAATACGGCAAGACAAAATTCTCGACATTGTCCGTCCCGGCCAAAAGACTGTTGTCGGTTATATGGATACGGATTTGCGCATTTCCATGCAGGAACGTGTCCCCCCAGGTCAGGGAAGCGATTCAGATGCATGTATGGTCATCAACAGGATAGAAACGTGGAAGCCTTCCGAAACGGCCCTTATCATCTGTGATATGAGGGATAAACACTGTTGCGATTCGAGCAATGCCCGTTTCGGGAAATTAGCCGTTGCTTTGAACAGAGTGGTGGAAGAGGCTCGACGCAAAGGCGTAAAAATTGTACATGCTCCAAGCGGTTGCATGGATTATTACAAAAACTGTCCACAGCGCAGGAAAGCGAAGAAATACAGGAATGTGAAGCTGTCTGCCTTAGCTAACGGCGACAGACTGCCTTCGGAAGAAAACGCCGTATGTCCCGTTGCCCAACCGGACAAAGGATGCGAAAGCAAAGAATGTAAACTCCACAAAACATGGACAAAACAGACTGAGGCGCTATCCATCGAAAAAGATGACCTTATCAGCGATTCGGGTGCGGAACTTGGCGCATATTTCAAAAAGAAAGGAATCAAAAATGTAATCCTGACAGGCGTCGATACAGACATGAGTATAATGACGCATTCTTTCGGATTGCGCGCCATGAAACGTATGGGTATGAATGTTGTCCTGATGCGGGACATGACCGGCATGATGCATAATCCCGAAAAAGCGCATTCCGTCGACCACTGTTCCGGTTCCGGCCCGATGCTGGAGTATATTGAGACGTATGTTTGTCCGTCGATTGTTTCCGCCGATTTTACCGGAGCAAAATCAATTAACAATTAAAAAATTGCAGGTTTAAAAAATTTCATCTTACTTTGCACAGACAAGTATGTTCGTTTTTTTGTAAAATTGATTGATTATCAAGGTTTGATTAAAATTTATAGTTATGATAAAAATAATATTTTCACTGACAGCAGTGTCTTTTTTATGTTTCGCCGGCAGCATGAATGCCCAGAAAGTTGAACAGTTATTCAACGGAAAAGATTTGTCCAACTGGAATTTTGTGATTGACAGGAATGCCGGGTCTGCCGACAAGGTATTTTCTGTACGCGACAGCCTTATCCATATCAAAGGAACGCTTGGATATATGTATACCAAAAAAAAATACAGTAATTATGCCTTGCATGTAGAGTGGCGCTGGCCTGCCGAAGCAACCAACAGCGGCATATTCGTATTAATCGAAGAGCCGAAAAATCCGTTCCCTAACGGCATCGAATGTCAGTTGAGCGCAGGCAACGCCGGTGATCTGGTACTCCTGGGCGGGTCAAATCTTAATGAATACAAAGCTCCTGCCGAAGGACGCCCTGCTTTTCCTGTTTTGAAAAAAGCCAATCCGTCAAGCGAAAAACCTGCGGGCGAATGGAATAATGCCAACATATTTGTCCGTGACGGAGTTATTGATGTTATTATTAACGGAGTACATCAGAATACCGCAACTGATAAAGTGAAATCGGGACATATCGGACTGCAAAGCGAAGGCAAGGATATACAGTTTAAAAATATAACAATAACCGACTTGTGATTACCGTGACAATAAACCGTTACTTATTATATATACAATAAAATAGCATGAGAAAATATTTACTTTTACTTTTTTGTTTTTTAACAGGTTCCGTATTATACTGCCAGGATATCGGATTTCAGGATATAAAATCCGTCAAGGTTGATAACCTGACCGACACTCAAATCAAAGAGTTTATAGATAAAAGTACAAAAGCAGGATATACGATAGACCAGGTGGAAGAACAGGCCATACAAAACGGTATGTCTTCCTCGGAATGGAATAAATTAAAAGCGCGTATCCAGGGACTCTCGGTGTCAGGTAAAGATCAGGACTATACTACTGTCGATGCCCTGTCGAGAAGCGCTAAACAACAGGCGGAACAATACAGTGTAGAGACCAGTGACGGTACAAAAATATACGGTTCTTCGCTGTTCAATACCTCAAACCTGACGTTTGAGCCGAATCTCAGGCTTCCAACCCCTGAAAATTATCTGCTTGGCCCTGACGATGAACTTGTAATAAATATATTCGGTTATTCGGAATTTAATTACCGGTTACTTATTTCTCCCGAAGGAGTAATACATTTACCCGGCGTAGGGCAGATTCATCTCAGCGGATTGACAATTGCGCAGGCAAGAGAACTGATCACAAAAAAGCTGGTTTCGGTTATGAGCAGCATTAGCGATGAAAAGACTTTTGTCAGTGTTACTTTGGGAGATATCCGCAGCATAAAAGTTATAGTTGTCGGCGAGGCTTTCAGACCGGGTACTTATACTTTACCTTCCGTCGCTTCCGTTTATAACACTTTGAATGCCTGCGGAGGCCCCAACAGAAACGGATCATTTAGAGAAATTAAGGTAATACGGGACAATGAAATTATAGCCGTTGTCGATATTTATGACTTTCTTTTGACCGGAGTGATGAAAAACGATATACAGCTTCGGGATCAGGATGTGATTAAAATAGAACCGTATAATAAAAGAATCGAATTAAAGGGCGAATTTAAAAATACCGGATATTTTGAGGCAAAAGAGAAAGAGTCTTTTCTGGATATGGTGAACTATGCCGGAGGACTTACAACCAATGCATACAAAGACAGAGTAGTCGTTTTCCGAAATACGGAAAAGGAAAAGAAAGTGGATTATGTGGCTTTCGATAACTTCGACTCTTTTACGGTAAACGACGGCGACGTCTTCAAGATGGACCCGCTGCTCGACCGTTTCGAAAACAGGGTACAGATAAAGGGCGCTGTTTTTCGTCCCGGAACGTACGCACTGTCCAACGACATGTCTTTGAGCCAGCTTATCCGGCAGGCAGACGGTTTAAGGGAAGATGCATTTCTCCACAGAGGGACAATTGTCCGCGAAAAAGACAATAAAGAAACTGAAATCCTGTCGTTCAACGTAAACGCCGTAATTTCCGGAGAAGCCGATGTTCTTTTGAAAAAAGAAGATATAGTATCGATTGCTTCTGCCATAGAAATGCAGGAACTGCGAAGAGTTGAAATTTATGGAGAAGTGAAAAATCCGGGAAAATATGGTTATCATGAAAATATTACTCTGCAAGACCTTATTTTTGCTGCCGGAGGCCTTAAAGAAGAGGCCGAATTGAGGAATATCGAAATATACAGGCTGGAAATAGATCCGGAAATTTTGAAAACAGGCAAACAGATTGCAAAACAGCATACATTTACCGTTAATAAAAATCTTGACGGGCTGGATTTCACATTGGAGCCGCACGATCAGGTTATTATCCGGCCTGTTTCGGGATACACCGAGATCCAGAAAGTTATGATTGAGGGAGAAGTAATGTTTCCGGGAAACTATGTACTTACTTCAAAGCGGGAAAGGATATCGGATGTAATAAAAAAAGCCGGAGGACTGAACATGTACGCCTATCCGAAAGGAGCATTCATGATACGACAACTGAGAACATCTATTGCCGGAGAAAAAATAAAACGGAATGTAATCGAAAATACCCCTTACGAGTTGATAGATACGTTGAAATATGAGAAAAAGGAAGATATCGTAGGGATAAAACTGGATAGAATCCTGAAAAATCCGGGCTGCGAATGGGACCTGTATCTGGAAGACGGAGATATTATCAGTATACCCAAAGAATTGCAAATCGTACAGGTATCCGGAAAGGTTTTATTACCTTCTCTTGTAAAATACAATCAATCTCGGTCTTTCAGATATTATATCAACAATGCCGGCGGATTTGCCCCGAATGCATTCAAACGGAAATCGTTTGTTGTATATGCCAACGGCGAAACCCGGGCAACGAAACAGGTACTGTTTTTCCGGAATTATCCGGCAATCCAGCCGGGAGCAACAATTTATGTCCCCGAAAAACCCAAAAGAGAAGGCGGCCGTATAACGTTGGGCGAGACCATCGCTCTCACTTCTTCGGTCGTTACTGTTGCGGCGCTGGTAATAAGTTTATTCAGAAAATAATTGATTTTTTATGGCGAATAGAGAAAATGAAACTCATCAGGCGCAGATTGACGATGATGAAATATCTTTGAAGGATTTGATTTTTAAGATAAGAGAGATATGGGCATATCTCCTGTCGAAATGGGTGACTATTGTAATTGTTGGAGTGTTGAGCGCTGCATTAGGCCTTTTATATTCCATTGTTGAAACCCCCGAATATAATGCAACTCTTTCGTTTTCGGTTATTGAAAAAGGAACTCCCGGAGGAAGTCTGGCCTCTCTGGCAGGACAGTTCGGATTTAATCTCGGTTCGTCGGGAGAAGGTGTGTTTTCAGGAAATAACATGGTCGAACTGTTACAGTCCCGAAACCTTATTGAACAGACATTGCTTAGCAAGGTAAATATCAATGGAAAGGACTGTCGTTTAATAGAATATTACAGAGAATTGAATCCCCCCGACGAGGATGATTCGATTGGCAGATCGATATCTTTTCCTCCGGATCTGGACAGAGAGAATTTCAGCCGGATGCAGGACAGTTTGCTGTATGATTTGAATCGGAAAATTACGGAAGATAAACTGTCTGTCGACAAACAGAAAAAGGACGTTAATATCATCCATGTGTCTTTTCTTAATGATGATGAACTGTTTGCCAAACTTTTTACCGAAAAGTTGATCGGTATTGTAAGCGAATTTTATATACAGATTAAGACTAAAAATATCAAAACCAATCTGGAAGTACTGGAGTGGCGTGCCGATTCCGTCAGACGGGAGTATGAAGAAGCCTTGCTGGCGCTGGCTGTATTTTTAGACCAGAATCTGCATCCGTCTAAAAGAAGCGGAATGGTTGATCAGCAAAAATTTCAGACTAAAATACAGCTCACAGGAACAGCTTATGCCGAATTAGTGAAACATGTAGAAATAATGAAATTGGACCTGGCGCAACAAACTCCCCTGATACAGATTATAGATACTCCTATAATGCCTTTGGAAATAGAACGTTTAGGAAAGGCTAAAGGAATAGTGCTCGGAGGTTTTCTCGGCGGATTCCTGATCGTGGCATGGTTGCTCGCCGTATATTTTTACAGACGGGTTATGCAGGAATAGTGAGAGAGATGAGTTATGAGCGCTGACACCAGCCTCATAACTCATTTTAATTTTATGGCTCGCTGTGGAATTGTTCGGCAACAAGTATCATTATATCTTATTTATTTCTTCTGCACTAAGGAGCGTTCATATTAATTATGGATTTACTTTCCGGCATCTCATCAATGGCCTGCCTGACGGCAGTCAGGACAAAGAGCATCCCGTTAGGGATGCCATAATTGATACCTTTATTTATTGAAGACTCATAAGTAAACACTGCGAAATAAGTTGTGCAATCTCTTCCTGCCGCGAGCTCGGGAATACTGAAACCGCAGATGTGACCACCACAGTTCTTTCCGGTGTTATTCCTCGCGCGGTCTAGTTTTGTGAGTTGGATAAGCGACGAAGTAATCCCGTCTCTATCGTCATTGCGAGCGAAGCGAAGCAATCCAGAAATGCCGGGCAAGAACCGCAGTGGTCGCTGCCGTAAGCTAAAGCACAATGTCATCAATTTAAACCACAAATAGATGCAATACAGAGAGTCGGGGGTTGATGCTATCCCCGAACTGCACTGCGTTTGTTCGGGGTTATTCATATTGAAGTCCTTCGGACTTCGGACTTCGGACTTCCGACATGCGTCATTACTCTTTCAGTTGCGGTACAAAACGGTTATTTGCAAATAATCATCATACCTCATTATACGGAAAATTTACGATTTTAGATTTTTTAGATTTATTGCCGACGCACCGTCGGGCGTAAGCAATAATCTAAAATCGTAAATCTAAAATCGTAAATTATACAGAGAATCTCTTTCCACGGGCGTAAAGCCGGCTGAGGATATAAAGTTAATCATCTCCGGGACAGTCATTGAGGGGGATGTTTCCTCGCTTCCGGCCATGGAATATATTTTTGTAGAATCGTCGATTGTGCCGTCCACATCATCTGCTCCGAAATTCAGCGCCATTTGAGCCGTATTTTTCCCCAGCATAGGCCAGTAGGATTTTATATGAGCGATATTATCGAGGTATAAGCGGCATACGGCGAAGTTTTTCATGACTTCCGCAGTACTGATTTCCCCGATACTGCTCATGGAATTGTTTATATTTTTATATTTTAAGGGGATAAAGGCATTAAACCCGCCTGTTTTATCCTGCAACTGTCTCAGTATGTCGAGATGTTCGATTCTGTGTTCATACGATTCCACGTGTCCGTAAAGCATGCTTGCATTCGAGGGAAGGCCTGCATTATGAGCCGATTCGTGTATCTGCAACCATATTTGCGAAGGAGCTTTATCTCCGCAGATTTTTCGACGGATATCCTCATTAAATATTTCAGCGCCTCCGCCCGGGATGGAATTTAATCCGTAATCCTTCAAAATCTTCAACCCCTGTTCGATTCCGTAACCCGCCTTCCGTATCATATAATCCAGTTCGACAGCCGTAAATCCCTTGATATGAACATCCGGTAAAATATTCCGTATTTCCCGAATCAGTTCCCCGTAAAAATGCAAGTCTTTGTGCGGATGCACTCCTCCGACGATATGTACTTCAGTGATACCCTTTCCAATGTATTTTCTACAAATATCCAGCATCGCCGGAATGTCGAAATCCCATGCGTCTTTGTCTCCTTTTTTTCGTTTGTACGAACAGAATTTACATCCGAACACGCAGATATTTGTCGGCTCTATATGAAAATTCCTGTTGAAGAAAACTTTATTGCCGGATATTCGCTGTTTCGCAAACAGCGCCAGCGAAGCCAGCAGAGACAAATTATCGGTATTATACAGGGAAATGCCGTCCTGAAACGTCAATCGCTCGCCTTCGTATATTTTTTCCGCAACCTGTTTAAGATGTCCCGAGTTTTTAATTATTACTGTTTCTATCATTAATTTATAACCTGAAAATCTTGTGCAAATGTAGTACAAAATGTCCGAATCGGGATTGAACGGCTGGCAGGATTGAAAAAATCACTGCAAATTTTAAAAAATCCCGATTCATACATCAAAAAAAGTATTTATCTTTGTAACCGTAAAATTGTACAGCATGAAACGTATAATATCTGTATTTTTATTAATAATCATGGCGTTTGCATCCGTTCGGACGACATGGGACAGGCATTATTGCGGAGGTATCTTACGTTCGGTTACACTTGCCGGCAAAAGTTCGACATGCTGTTGCGGGAATGATAAGGGTGTCGAACAGGATAATTCGCCGGATTTGCCGAAAATAAGCAGATTCTGCTGTTCCGATTATCTGATTGACCTTGCGACCGACAGTTTCGATCTGTCCCGTTTCGCTGCCGGAACAGTTCAGCACATCCCGAAACCGTTTATCACACATGAAGACGCATTGAAACTATGCAGACCGGAGGATGTTTTGCCTGTACAGTACGTCTTTCCGCCGGGTGCGGGAGAACCGGCAAGATATAACGCCGACCTGCTTACCCTGATCTGCATTTTCAGAATTTGAATTACCTGCCGTTTCGACAGAATTCTCCTTTTTTTTGACAGAATTAACAGAATTTGCAAAATTTACAAATCTGTTAATTTTGCAAATTCTGTTAATTCTGTCAAAAAAAAGAAAAAAAGGTATAAATTCAATTGACATGCTTGATAAAGTTATAAAATATTTTCTTGATAACAGACTTGCTGTTATATTATTACTCATACTGCTTGTTGCGTGGGGGATTTCGGTGTCGCCGTT
>JAISPE010000309.1 GCA_031275145.1 Prevotellaceae bacterium
AGAGAATATTCTCTCTCTTAGTTACCGGGGAATTAGCTCAGTTGGTCAGAGCACCTGCCTTGCAAGCAGGGGGTCGTCGGTTCGACTCCGACATTCTCCACAGTGAAACCGTAAAATCAGCAAATTACAGAAATCAAAAAATATGTATAAGTGTTAAAAAAAGTCTAGAAAACGGCTTTTTGGCATTTTTTGCATAGATGTATGTACTTTGTATGTACCAAAGATTATACTATGTACGGTACAGTTTTGTGATATGGGATTGCGGGTCAAGCCGGTCAAACCCGCAATGACGGCTAATCCAGTCTTTTCACCCGGGTACTTTCCGTCAGTCTCATGTTTTTAAGATCTACATTCGACAGCAGGAGTATTCCCGGCCGTTTTCCCGTGTCGAAACTGCCGAGTTCCGGGTCGAGATTCAGGGCTTCTGCGCCGTTCAGTGTCGCCCAGCGCAGCAGATTATGCAGGCCTGTTTCGGGAAAGGCTGTATCAAGGATTTTCAGTTCCTGCAATATCGAGAGATTTGTGTTTGAAGACAGACTGTCCGTTCCCACAGCGACGCGGGCATTGAGTTTCGAGAACATGGCTGCGTCGGGCAATCTGTTTTCGATGTACAGGTTGGATGCCGGACAAAGTACCCATACCGTTTTTTTATTCCGGTTTAGAGCCTGCCGGACACCCTGTTCGTCCGTATGCGTATTGTGAATCAGGAGCATTTTCGTTTCGGGAGCGACATATTTCAGTATCCGGTGCAGCGGGCGGTCATATTCGTTCAGGAAATCGTCCATGTCCTTTCCGAAGAAGTCTCTCATTTTCCCCTGTTTTTTCTCGAAAAGTTCCATTTCGTCACAGCTTTCTTCGTTGTGGATACTGAGGATACCGCTCCCGTTGCCTTCCATTACCGACAGTTCGAAAAGGTTTTCGGACAGCGAATACGGCGCATGAGGAGTTATGGAAACCCTCAGACCTTCGTTCTCAAAATTCCGTTTGATCTTTCGTGCCACGCTCATCTTTTCTTCCGCATGACGGGGATTCAGACTGAAGGTTTCGACGAAAGTATGATAAATCAGACGGCTGTCTTTTTTCATTTGCAGACTCAGCTCGATGTTTGAAATATCGCCTGCGGCAATAATTCCTTCGTTTGCCATAAGTTCGTCGGCCTCGTACATTGCCTGAATCTGCCTGTTTACATCGGTATTCCGGAAGGATACTATTGATTTGCAGAAATCCGTCATCCCCGACGACCGGGGGATTACACCTTTCATGTGCGACAGTTCGACATGGCAGTGCGCATTGACAAACGCCGGAGTTATTATCCCGTTAAAAAACTCCGTATGTTCCTTTTCGACAACAGAATCGCCCAGAGAACCGAGGCCTGCAACTTTCCCCGAACTGTCGATTTCGACAACTCCGTTTTTTACAAACTCCCTGCCTGTAAACACGTAATGTCCCGATATCCGTCTCATGCCTCAGCCTTTTTTAATCAGATCAATCAGTTCCCCGATAGCATTTTCCTGCGGGATATTTTTTTTCACAGCCTCCATGCCTCGGTACAGTGTGATTTTTCCCGGGGCAGCGCCTACATATCCGTAATCGGCGTCGGCCATTTCGCCCGGACCGTTCACTATGCATCCCATAACTCCTATTTTCAGGTTATTAAATTCAGACGTAGCCTCTTTTACCCTTTGCAGCGTTTCCCTCAGGTCGAACAGAGTACGGCCGCATCCGGGACACGCAATATACTCTGTACGGGTGTGTCGCACTCTCGAAGCCTGAAGTATCCGGAAACAGAGGTCGGAAACGGATTCGGGCGAAACGGACACGTCTGCGGACAGCATTATCCCGTCTCCGTACCCGTCGACCAGCAAAGCCCCGAAATCGCAGGCAGCCATTATTTGAAGCTTCTCAAAATCTTTTTCCCCGTACTCCCGTTTAATAACGGTTCGATTTGTGACCCCGTTAGTCTGCAATCTGTGGAAAACGGAGCGCTGTCCGGCGATGCTGCCTGCGCCGTCAAACGAAACGACAAGTATTTTATCCGGATGTTCTCTCAGCCATGACAGGAAAGAGCCGTTAAACGCAGTATGGTCGCAGAATATGAAACTGTCGTTGCCGTCGTCTATTATTCTCTGACTGTCACTGTCGAAAAGCAGTGTCGATGAACCGGTATAAACGTAGTCGGGAGCAGGATTTTTCTGCTGTAACCCTGACTTTGAACTTAATCCCGTATTTTCGATGTCGGACAAATATACCGGATTCAGTTTCGACAGATCCGAAATTACAATCACTTCCCTGCCCGCCGGCGATGTTTTTCTGCCCTCGATACAGGTGCGGTTAAACGTGCTGTTTTCTGTGGCGGGAAGAAGGTGCAGCGATGAAAAGTAACGCACAAGCTCCCCTGCGACAGGAATTTCGTTTTCGGGAGCTTCGGTCAGAGAGACTCTCAGCGTATCGCCAAGTCCGTCGGCAAGTAAACTCCCGATTCCCACAGCCGATTTTATTCTCCCGTCTTCGCCGTCTCCGGCTTCCGTCACGCCCAGATGAAGGGGATAATGCATGTCTTCGGCATCCATAGCCTCGACTAAAAGCCTGTATGCCCGTACCATTACCACCGTATTGCTGGCCTTCATCGAAACGACAACGCTGTCGAAATTTTCTTCCCTGCATATCCTCAGAAATTCCATTGCCGATTCGACCATTCCGGCCGGCGTATCGCCGTATTTCGACATTATGCGCCCGGACAGCGAGCCATGATTCGAGCCGATTCTCAACGCTGTACCGTATTCTTTGCATACATTCAAAAGGGAGACGAATCGCGTTCGGAGTTTCGACAGGTCACTCTCCCAATTTTTCTCGAAATCCTGAATACCGGGTTGCAGCCTTGCCTGTCTGTCGGTGAAATTTCCCGGATTTATCCTTATTTTCTCCACATTTTTTGCCGCAACTTCGGCGACGGCGGGATTGAAATGTATATCCGCAATTAGTGGAATACCGTATCCTTTTTTCCTCAGTTCCTGACGGATTACGCCCAGAGCCTCCGCATCGCTGACGGTCGGGGCAGTGATTCGTACAAGTTCGGCTCCCGCGTCTGCAACTTTCATGCACTCTCTGACGGTCGCCCCGATATCCGATGTCGGAGTTGTAACCATTGTCTGTATCCTGACGGGATTGTTTCCGCCGATACAAACCCGGCCTACTTTCACTTCTACGGTTGAACGCCGCGAAAATCCTGAGAGCGGCTGTATTGTTTTTGTCATAACATTTTTTCTGTTTGAGATTTCAATTTACTGATTCTTTGCTTTAAATCCCTGGTTGAGGCAGACATTTCCTTATCGGGATTTTGAATGCTGTTAAGTGTTTCCGAGGCTTCGTTCAGTTGCAGCCTTACGGCTTCCGGATTGTTCTTGTTGAACATGGAACTCGCCATGTTGTATGCATTTACAGCTTTGTTGTAGATATTTACGTTTTCATTATGGACAATATGTTCGACAAGCTTTTTATTGCTTTCGACATATTTGGCGGTCATGTGATTGCCGTCTCCCATGGAAAGGACGCGCCGGTTTTCGGCGACAAGACGTTCCTTTTCCGGCAACTGTTCGATGATTTTAAGGGTATCGGGATAACTGAAAAAGCGCGAAGTAATGGAATCGGCCCCTGTTCCGGCTGCAAATTCACTGCCGTTTACGGGGAAATACGAAAACTGCCATACGGGATCGAAAGGAAAATGCGATTTGATGATCCTGTCGGGATGCACGAGAAACCATTTGTCGTTAAACCGTCTGTGGAACACGCCGGAAGAAAGGTATCCCGCCGACCATGTAGGGTCTATCAGTCGCCATTCGCCGCTGTACTTCACGGCGCACCATGCATGCGGAATGGCGTCGATCCTGCCGTTCTGTTTCGTATATCCCTTGACCGTAACCGTATTGATACCGAGATTCTCTGCAATCGCCTTAAACGTCACCACATACCCGAAACAGACTGTCCTGCGCGTCTGCAATACCTGTCTGACAACCTCGCTTTCGTGTTTGTATGTAAGGCTGACATACATTTTGCCGATGTCGTAGGCGATATTCTGGGCGACCCAGCTGTAAGCCGCCCTCAATCTGTCGTTTTCCGAACTGAATTTACTTTTGATATACTTTGCGATGTCTTCCGCCGACCGCGTGCGCTGTACGGGACAGATGCGCATGACGGAATCGATATATCCGTAATCTCCCGCATAGCCGCAGTCCGTCTGCAGGGCTATAAACAGAACGGTAACAATCCGTACCAGCATAAACACCTCCGGATGAAATATCCCGCGCATAACTCTTCTCAGAACCTGATTTCCCTCGATTCGCCGGCAAAAGACGAGAAAGTAGCGGTAACATCTTTGAGATACAGTACTTGAGTATTGTCGTCGTCGGCAGAATACATCGACTTTAATTCGGGATACCGGTCGAGCATAAACTGTTTAGCTTCCCGCCTGTCGTCGTTCACAACGGTCGCTTCGATGCGCAGCCATCTGCCCGAGGGCGAATCCAGAGCGCAGATTTCGACTTTCGGATTGGCTTTCATCTGTCTGGATACTTTTTTCTTTTTTCCGGTCTGGATGTAGAGCCTGTTCTCGAAAATAGCCGCCGTTCCGAACGGTCGCACCCGCGGCTGGTCGCCGTCCATCGTCGCAATAAAATAAGCGCCGCACTTGTTCATGAAATCACATACTTCCTTCATTTCTTTCATGTTTTTTACATTTAAACTGTCAATAAAATTCGATGCCCCTGCCGTATTCAGGCAGAAAATAAATAATAATACACTAAATAATCTCTTCATTTTTTTATTTTTTAATCCCGCAAAGGTAATATAAATTGAAATTATCCATAGATTATTCATGAAGCGGTTAAATCTTTTGCTCGAGTTAAAAGCAAAGCTCCGCGTTGCTGCAAGTCAGGAGACTTGCTTTTAGCTGCGACGTAGCGAAGACGCTACGCCGAGCGAAGGCCTTTACCCGCCTCTTCGTCGCTGCGCTCCTTACAATGACGCTTTTTGCAAGTGGCATATTAACAGTCCTTTCGTCATTGCAAAGGCAACCCTTATTTCCCAAGAGCCCCCTTAGTAGCACAGGCAAATATCATACAGCCCTTATTCCCTTATTTTACAACCCTGCA
>JAISPE010000323.1 GCA_031275145.1 Prevotellaceae bacterium
TAACGCATTGGGAGCAATAAACGAAGATATGATCTGCGATTTAAGCGTTGAAAAGATACAAAGCTTTGGAACGACTTTCAGAAAAGCGGAATACATCAGGGATTTTTCCTGTAAAGTTAAACGCGGAGAATTGAAGCTGGATGAAGTAAGGAATAAATCCGATGGTGAAATAATCGGTGAGCTGTCTAAGCTGAAAGGAATTGGACGATGGACAGCTGAAATGATAATGATATTTTGCCTGCAAAGACCCGACGTTTTCAGCTACAGCGATCTTGCCATTCACCGTGGATTGCGCATGCTATACCATCACCGGAACATAAGCAGAAAAATGTTTGAAAAATACCGGCACAGGTACAGCCCCTGCTGTACTGTTGCAAGTTTTTACATCTGGTCGGTTGCCGCGGGAACAATCGAGGGGATTAAGGATTATGCGCCTAAAAAAACACGAATTTATCACCGTTAAAATACAGACAGAAGTAAAATTATGGAGTACATTTACAAAATTAAATCGCCGGTCGGGATACTCACCGCATCGAGCGACGGCCAAAATGTTTGCGGTCTCTGGATGGAAGGACAGAAATATTTTGCAAGAACGCTGGGAAACGACGTGCTGGAACAAAATCTACCCATATTTGAAGATGTTCAAAGATGGCTTGATGTTTATTTTTCGGGCAGGGAGCCGGATTTTATGCCGCCGCTTATGCCAAAAGGAAGCCCGTTCCAGAAATCAATATGGGATAATCTGTGTAAAATTCCCTATGGACAAACAACGACATACGGCGAACTTGCCAAACAGTTTGATTTGGAAAACAAGGGCAAACACACATCCCCGCGGGCGGTTGGCAGTGCGGTAGGGCGCAACCCCGTTTCTATCATAATTCCCTGTCATCGCGTAGTGGGCAAAAACGGCAGCCTTACAGGATATGCAGGCGGCATTGATACAAAAATAAAACTCCTGCGGCTGGAAAGAAGCGATAGTGTATAATGAATCATTAGTTACCAAAGAGCCTTGTGATTATCAACTGGAATATGTTTTGTAAATATAATTTTGTTGAACACGCTATTCAAAGTTGAAGTCGACAGCTAACACCTATAACGAAGCAAAGGCTCCCTGATGTCAGTAGAAGGCTCCCTGATGTCAGTAGAAGGCTCCCTGATGTCAGTAAAAGACTCCCTGATGTCAGTAAAAGATTCCCTGACGTCAGTAAAAGATTCCCTGATGTCAGTAAAAGATTCCCTGACGTCAGTAAAAGACTCCCTGATGTCAGTAAAAGGCTCCCTGATGCCAGTAAAAGACTCCCTGATGCCAGTAAAATATCCCGGAATATCAGCAGTCAATTCAAAAACAAAAAGATATGAAAAGTGAGTTGGATTACACCCCGGACAGGGAACGGCGATTGTACGACCGGAAATTTAGAGAAGGATGCAAGGATAAAACTTGCGTCTTTTTGTTGTTTTTTATTTACCTTTGTTCTCGTAAAAAATACAAACATTTATCAATTTGAAAGAAGCCGGCAATGAGCAATAACACAAAAATATCAATTCGTTTTTTTAACGACCGTGAAGTCCGCGCTATTTGGGATGAAGAAAGCAACAAATGGCGGTTTTCGGTTATTGATATCGTAGCCGTTTTGGGCGAATATGAAGATTACGAAAAAGCGCGTAACTACTGGAAGTATTTAAAAACCAAACTTAGGAAAGAAAATAGCGAGTTGGTTAGCGCCACTACCCAACTGAAATTAACTGCACCTGACGGGAAGAAGTATTTAACGGACACATTAGACAATAATGGCGTAATCGTTCTTGCCAAACATTTTCCCAATAAAAAAGCCCTCAAATTTCTTGACTGGTTTACATACAGCGACAACAGCATTGACGGGCAAAGCAAGAAAAAGGCCTATTCTTTTTTTGAGAGTAACCTTATTAACGACGCGGAAATCGGGACAACGAAGAGTTTACAGCAAATTCACGCCTATATTTTTGGCGGACTGTATGACTTTGCCGGACAGATACGGCAAAAGAACATCTCAAAAAGCGGTTTTCAGTTTGCGACGGCACACTTTTTAAGCAACACATTAAGACAAATTGAACGCATGCCCGAAAACACGTTCGATGAGATTGTAGATAAATATGTGGAGATGAATATCGCCCACCCTTTTATGGAAGGAAACGGACGGAGCACGCGTATTTGGCTGGATTTGATTTTCAAGAAACGCTTAAAGCAATGTGTAGACTGGAGCAAGATTAACAAAAACGATTACCTGAGCGCCATGGTGAAAAGTGCTACAAACAGCGCAAAACTGAAGAACTTGCTGAGGGATGCGCTCTCCGATAAGATAAACGACCGTGAAATGTTTATGAAAGGGATTGATTATTCATATTATTATGAAGAAAATGAATAATATATTTTTTCAATAACAAAGTATATCGTCATACAATGCTTTCAGTCGTTTTCGAAGATAAATAACGGCGTAATGCTTTCGAGACAATAAGGTGTTGACGGCAACGCCGGTCGTTTGGGCAATTTCTTTTGCAGGCAATCCGTCCAATTCCATTAACTCGAATGCCTCCCTTTGTTCGGGCGGCAGTTCCGAAAGGGCGCTTTCCAACTCCGTCCAGACCAGTGAACGCAGGTATTCCGTTTCGGGCGACGGCGATGCCTCGTCGCTGAATAGCACTTCCGAAAAATCATCCAGCATATCCTCGCCGGGTTCGTCATTTGGGTAGACAGGCATTGCCTCCTCGCGCTTTTTGATGCCGTGATTGATAATCGCATTCCGCGCCACGCGATACAGCCATGCCGCCACGTGTTCAATCGGGTTCATGGCGGTATTGACCGTTTTCGCCAACTGGTAGAAAACGTCTTGCAGCACATCCTCCGTGTCCGCCCTGTTGTTAATCCGTTTGCGGATAAACGCCCTGAGTTGCGGTTGATAGGCTGCAACCAACTTTTCGACGTTTGCCGGGTTCGCTTCCGTCACGTCAGTCTTTCTTTTCGGATTGCTCCTCTCTGTCAAAACAATCGTGTCCGAAATCGTGTCCGCGTCCGAAACCATGTCTGTGTCCGAAATGGTGGCGGCGGATATATTCCGCACGTTCTTCGGGGGTCATTTCCCGCCACTTTTCACGAATGAGATTTCTGTGAAAAGCGCCGCCCATGGCAAGCTTCCGGCCAACCCCGAAACCGCCGAACAACACACGGCACAGTGCAAGTAATCCCAACGCCTGCCAAAAGTTAATGGCTGCGGTGCCGAAAATGTCGGGAACAAGCGCGTTCCACAATAACATGACTATGGCGCCGAATCCGGCTATTA
>JAISPE010000332.1 GCA_031275145.1 Prevotellaceae bacterium
AAATTTCTGTCCAAAAAACCGTGGTTTTTTATTCGTTATTTTTCATTGACGCCGTGTCCGCTTTCATCGATACTGTGTCAATTTTCATTGATGCTGTGTCCATTTCGAACAGTGTCTGAACGGTATCGCTGCCCGTATCGGGCAATATACTGCGATTGATTATTTCGGGCGATGCCTCGTTAAGTATGTTATTGATACTTTGGCGCAATCCGTCGTGCAGCTGCTGTCGCAGATTGATGATTACCGATTCCAGAGAATTTTCCTTCACTTTGGTCAGCAGATTTTCGTACTTCCGCGCTCCGATACTGTAGTGTATTTTGTCGGGAGTACCCCAGAAATTAAGTCCGATTTTTATCAGCGGGACAGGCCATTTCAATATTGATATGTGGTACTGGAACGACATGTCGAGATTTTGCGTACCTCCTATTGCCGCCACGTAGCGGTCCATGGAAAGAACGAATGGAAAGACCGAGATTTTGCTGTCTGCAAGCATCACATCCACCGATATGCTGTCGATAATATTGCGTTTTTTGTTTTTGAAATACAGTTTTTTCGCAATGGTCGAAAACGTTTCGCCGTCGAGCAGTACCATATTTTTGCCGTTTATGTAGCATGATGCTGCGGTTTTGGGGATTATCACGTTCGACAGCGAATCCAGTTCCGTTACGGCTATAATGTCGCATTCCGCAAGTCCTTCAAACGAACGCATCATCGGGGTCAGCGAATCGAGCATCGGGATTGAATTGATCAGTTCCTTAAGCTGAACCTGTTTCAGGTGCATGTCCATACCGGTGTATGCGCCTTTGGTTGTGGGCGCCTTGTAAACCATCGAAAAGTCCGCGTTGCCTATATCGGATTTTATTTTCATGTCGGGTATCCGGACAGAGCGGTTGCGGACAATGATTTTCCCGTTTGCATGCGCGATATTCAGCCTGCTGTATTTCACCTTTTTCATAGATACGTCAAGTTCCATGTCGACATTGCGCGGGACGACAAAGATGCCGGACAGACTGTCCGTCGCCTGTTCCTGCTCCCCGTCCAGTACAATGCTGGAGATGGAATCCTGCTGTTCGACCGTTTGCGAAGAATATACCGAGCCGGCCGCCAGCGCTCTGATAATTTCGTTGCAGTCCATCGAATCCACTTTTGTGTAAATATTCGCTTTGATATTTCCATTGTACAGCAATGCTCTGCGTATGCCTTCGATTTCGCCGCTCAGCATCATGTCCGAAGCTCCGGCCTGAAGGCGGGTATGTCTGATCGACAGTTTATCGGCGGTAAATGTTGCAGACGATTCGCTTAACCGTGTACGCAGCGGAAAATACGGGGTCATCATACGTATACTCCTTCCGGCAAACTCGCCGAACATGTCCCATTGCGTCAGTACCTGTCTTGCTCCTCCCTCCGAGAGTTTAAACTCTACGGCAGAAGAATTCCGGTTGGCGACAATCATCGAATCGATACGTATTTGCCGGCGGAGCGAATCTTCGGCAGTCAGCAGTTCCGACTGGCGCTTTTGCCGGGGAGAAAATATCAGTGACAAAACAGTGCTGTCGACAGCTACCGCAAAGTCGGGCATACGTCCGCGGAGACTGTCCAGCGAAATGCGTGCTGTCCATTCCGCCTGCAGAGAATCGCCGGCATACGGCGACAGCCTTGCCACCGCCGAAATTTTCGTGGCGCGCAGCCGTACGGAATCGGCGGTCATCATTTGCAGGTTATTCATGCGTGCATACGCGGACATCTCCGTTATTGTTGCGGAATCTTTCGGTTCTGACGTGCGGAAGCTGGCAAACATCTGTCCGGTTCGAAGCGCCAGCCCGTCCTTCCATTTTAAATGCAGACTGTCCACATCGATATTGGCACGCAGTAAACTCGAAATCGTGAATCCGCGTATGCTGTCAGTGACGTTGCTGCCGAAACGGATTCTGGCCATCGGAGCAAGCAGATCTATTCCCTCTTCCGGAAAATCGAATTTCACACGGTTCACATCTACACTCCCTGTAAGACTGACTTTCCCGTAATTGTTTGCAAGAAGGTCGTTCACAAAAAAACGTCCCGACACGTCCGCCGCAACCGAGCCTTCGGCCGTCATTTCCCGGGCGGGGAAGAAAGACTGCCGGAGAGATTTCAAATCCATTCCCGCACTGATTTTCATATCCACAAAAGGCTGTGTAAATATATCGTTGAACATGCCTGATACATGCAGTTTTGCAGCCGTATTTTGCAGGTCGACATTTCTTATATTGATGAACGAAGGAACGTTATTCATCAAATCGATTTCAGCGTCGCAGTCAATTTCCACTTTTTGCAGAAGCGGATTTCCGGAATTTCGCCTGGCGGTCACCGCTCCGTCTTTCAGTTGCAGTGACCCGGCGAATGCAGGATACTGATCCGTACCCAGACTGCCGTATATCCTGCCCGTAAAATCGAGCGAGCCGGAAAAGCCGAACTCTTTCGTATCCATAACATATTCGGGAACAGCATCCATCAGATCGGCAAACGACGACGAATGTAACTTGAACATAATTTCGAGATTTGCCCTGTCGCTGACCGTATCCCGCTGTACCGTACCGTACATGTCAAAATCCATAAATCCAATCGACAGACTTGAATGTTCGATGTTGAAGTTCAGGTACGATTTGTCGCTCAGCAGATGCGCCGAGAGTGTGAACGGAAGTTTCGACGTATAGGATTTTTCTTCATACAGCGCTGTAAACGAACGTGATTCTATCGATATGTTTATGTCTTCGGGAGTGCCTTTTGCGTCTAACTGCATACTGTCCGTAGCGGCAAAAAGCAGTTGCTGACGGTCGTCGTACACAATACAGGCATCGGTAACATGCATACTTTTGACCGTTATGTCGGGCAGATTGACGGTCGAATCGGCAGAGTCGTCCTCTGGAAGAATGTCCCAGTTTGCTTTTCCTTCGGGACTTACGTATAAATATATCACCGGCCGTTCCAGCGCCGCGCGGTTTACAATCAGATGATTTGTCCTGTACAGTGTCAGAGGATTGAATGAAATCGAACAGTCGTTAAATTTCAGCAGAGTGTCCTGCGGACAGACGGACAGGCTGTCTCTGGCGGTAATAATACTCCCGTTGCGCAGACGGATGCCGAAATTCGGGAAAGTGCTGTAAAATGTCAGTTCCACCGACTCGCATTCCAGTTGAGCATCCATATATTCGTTGGCATATCTCATCACAACCGGGGTTATGCGTTCGGGCGTAAACACTATATACAGGGCTGTACTGATGCCAATTAACATGAAGGAAAGCAATCCCGTCAAAACCCATAAAATACATTTGAAAACTCTGCGCTTTCTACTTTTTTTCAATATCGAAGAACCTTTTTTAATATTCATGACCAAAAATTTTATCAATGCAAAAGTAGATGATTTTTTTATTATACATCCAACGGTCTAAATTTGTGAGTTGGATATGGCGGCGAAGCAATCCGGAAATAACGAGTTTTTTACCAC
>JAISPE010000353.1 GCA_031275145.1 Prevotellaceae bacterium
CGCATTTTAAGGCTCGCATGCGGCCCTAAAATCACGTATTACTTTGCATAAGCTATAGCTCTTGTCTCCCTGATTACAGTGATTTTAACCTGTCCGGGATAAGTCATTTCGTCCTGAATTTTCTTTGCTATGTCGAACGAAAGTTTTTCCGCTTCCTGATCGGTGACTTTTTCGCTGCCAACGACGACCCGCAATTCTCTTCCCGCCTGAATCGCATACGTTTTTTGAACTCCGGGATGGCTTAACGCCAAATCTTCCATTTCTTTCAAACGTTTGATATACGATTCAACGATTTCTCTTCTTGCACCCGGTCGGGCTCCCGAAATAGCGTCGCACACCTGAATTATCGGTGCAATCAGGGATGTCATTTCTATTTCGTCGTGATGCGCGCCGATAGCATTGCATATTTCCTGTTTTTCCTTGTATTTCTCTGCCAGCTTCATCCCCAGAATTGCATGTGGCAACTCCGGTTCATCGTCGGGCACTTTTCCTATATCGTGTAACAGTCCTGCCCGTTTTGCGATTTTTGAGTTAAGTCCCAGTTCGGAAGCCATTATAGCGCAAAGATTTGCTACTTCTCTTGAGTGCTGTAAAAGATTCTGGCCATACGAAGACCTGTATTTCATTTTGCCGACCAGACGTACCAGTTCGGGATGCAAATTATGTATTCCCAAGTCGATAGTTGTTTTTTTGCCGACATCGACAACCTCTTCTTCGATCTGGGTGCGTACTTTTTCGACAACCTCTTCAATTCTTGCCGGATGTATTCGCCCGTCGGTAACAAGCTGATGAAGAGCTAACCGGGCAATTTCTCTGCGCACAGGGTCGAAAGCGGAGAGGACAATTGCTTCCGGAGTATCATCGACCACTATTTCTACGCCGGTAGCAGCTTCGAGAGCGCGTATATTACGGCCTTCGCGACCGATTATACGTCCCTTTACATCATCATTTTCAATATTAAACACCGTAACGGAATTTTCTATCGCCGTTTCGGTGGCTACACGCTGTATCGCATGTACGACAATACGTTTGGCTTCCTTGCTTGCCGTCAGTTTTGCTTCTTCGATAGTGTCGTTTATATAAGTAAGCGCCTGGGCTTTTGCTTCTTCTTTCATTGATTCGACCAGAAATTCGCGTGCTTCTTCGGCAGACATTCCGGCGACATTTTCCAGTTTTTCAATTTGCTGTTTGCGGATTTTGTCATATTCTTCCGCTCTTTTTTCCAGTTTGTCCATTTGTTGAGCAAGATTTTCTTTAAGATTATCCAGCTCTTTGTTTTTTCTCTGATTTTCGTTTATTTGCTGGTTCAGAGAATTTTCTTTTTGTTTGAGTCTGTTTTCCGTTTGCGATATTCTGGTGTTTTTTTCGCTAACGACAGACTCGTGTTCTTTTTTCAAATCAAGGAATTTCTCCTTTGCTTCAAGAATTTTTTTCTGTTTAATATTTTCCGCTTCAGTGGCAGCATCTTTTATCAATTTATCAGCCGCTTTTTTAACTGTACTGCGTGTGATAAAATATGCTAAAGCCGCCGCAGCCGCTGCGGCGATAAGTGTTATTATTATATTTGTATCCATTCATTTAACCTGTTTAAATGTTATTATTATTAAAAATTATCTAAAATAAAAAACCCGCATGGCTTGCTGTTTGAAGAAACCCTGAGAATACAGGGCGGAGCCGCCGGACTAACTATCTCGAACGTCCATCGGTCTGAAAAGACTCACCTATAAAGGCTACAAGGCCTGTTCTAAATACTCCGAGTTAAACTCCTTTCGTTGTTTAATGTTGAGTTTCCCAAAGCGCAAAGCACAATGCGGGCTATGCTATTCTATTCTATATTATCCAAAGAACCTTGCTGTTTCTCTAAATAGAATCCCAATTTACGGTCTATTTCATTAATTTCGGCATTACGGATATCGCTGTGTGCCTGATATTCAAGAAACCGTGTCGTAACATTAAGTAATATTACAGACAGTTTATCCTGTATATCCCTGTCATTATATTCTTTATCCAAAGAATACAATTTTTCTTCAATCAACCTTTCCGCCTTCCGGATATATTCCTCAACTTCTGAGGGAACGCTCATCATATATACCCTGCTTGCAATAGTTATATTTGCCGATACCATAACACGCTCACCGTTCATTATTCTTATCTATTTAAAATAGTTTCACGTATTTCATCTATTTCCCGCACTAATTCATCAATAAAACTTTTCGCATCCGATGTATCTCCTTTGGACTTAAATGCTGTAGCAAGCTTCAATTGACAGTTTATTTTTTCGAGCATCTCTTTATCTGTTTCCAGAATTTCGATTTGCTTTTCCAAATTTGCTATTTTATCCACCAAAATAAGAGCGTTTTTCTTTTCATTTTCGTGAAGATTAAGCAATTGTGCTATCTTTCCTGCAAAATCGCCTTTTCCTTTAATCTCATCGTCCATGTCTTACACATCTTTTGTGCAAATTTAGTATAAATAATTAATCTAACGCCTGTTTTTATAATATATTTTTTGAATAAATTATATTTCATTTGTATCTCAAATATTTATGATGAGAAAAAAAATCGGTTTTTGGGGGCTTGACAGCGAATTTTTCACGAAACATGCTCTAAATTTTC
>JAISPE010000385.1 GCA_031275145.1 Prevotellaceae bacterium
GAAGAATCAGCGATGAAACAATCCACGATGGGTCGTCATTGCGAGGAGCGTAGCGACGAAGCAATCCAGAAATCCACGACTTTCTGGATTGCTTCGTCGCTGCGCTCCTCGCAATGACGATGGAGCGGAAAACAGTTTTCTGCAAAAAAAACTCACAATTCTCACCCGTTTGATGTATAATCACAGAACTATACCGCGCATCCTGTCTCTCGCGCACAAAAAAAACCGCAAAGCATATACTTTGCGGTTTCATTTTCATTAAAATATTCTTTTAAAACTAAAGTCCTTATTCCAGGAGATCTATGTTTAGACAGAGACCTTGCAGTTCGTGAATCAGCACGTTCAATGATTCGGGGATACCCGAGGCGGGCATATTGTCTCCTTTCACGATTGACTCATAAGCCTTAGCCCTGCCCATCACATCGTCGGATTTGATAGTCAGTATTTCCTGAAGAATATGCGCTGCTCCGAAAGCTTCCAGAGCCCAGACCTCCATTTCTCCAAAACGCTGACCGCCAAACTGAGCCTTACCTCCGAGAGGTTGCTGGGTAATCAGCGAGTACGGGCCTATTGATCTGGCGTGCATCTTGTCATCGACCATGTGACCGAGTTTCAACATATATATCACACCCACAGTTGCCGGCTGGTCAAACAGTTCACCCGTTCCACCGTCGCGCAGGCGGGTTTTTCCGTAACGCGGAAGACCGGCCTTGTCCGTATATTCGGTGATATCATCGAGGCTTGCGCCGTCGAATATCGGGGTACTGAATTTTATATCCAGTTCTTTTCCTGCCCAGCCAAGTACTGTCTCGTATATCTGACCAAGGTTCATACGCGAAGGCACACCCAGGGGATTCAGTACGATATCGACGATTGAGCCGTCTTCAAGGAACGGCATATCTTCGTCACGTACAACGCGAGCGACTATACCCTTGTTTCCGTGCCGTCCTGCCATTTTGTCTCCAACGCGGATTTTCCTTTTCTTGGCGATGTAAACCTTTGCCAGCTGGATGATACCCGTAGGAAGTTCGTCGCCTATAGTAATATTATACTTTTTGCGTTTCACTTCCGCGTCCAATTCCTTATATTTTGCAATATAGTTATGAACCATCCTCTTGATAAGCAGATTTTTTTCCTTGTCTGTTGTCCATCTGTTCGGATTCACAATATTGTAGTCAATATTTTGCAGGGATTTTATATTGAATTTTTCACCCTTTGCAATTATTTCCGTACCGTAATAATCCGATACCGACTGGGAAGTTTTACCTTCGACAAGTTTAAACAATTTATCTATCAAGGTATTCCGGATAAGCTTTTCTTTCTTTTCAAACTCGGCGTCCACTTCTGCCAGCAGAGTTTTCTCGCTTTGTTTAGAGCCTTTCTTCATCTCTTTCTGAGCGCGGGAGAACAGTTTTCTGTCAATAACCACTCCGTACAGCGACAGGGAAGCCTTCAGGGAAGCGTCTTTCACATCGCCGGCTTTATCGCCGAATATTGCACGCAGCAGTTTTTCTTCGGGCGAGGGGTCGGATTCTCCTTTCGGAGTTATCTTGCCAATCAGTATATCACCCGGTTTGACTATTGCACCCACACGAATCAGTCCGTTTTTATCCAGATCTTTAGTCGCATCTTCGCTGACATTCGGTATGTCTGACGTCAATTCTTCGGCGCCGCGTTTCGTATCCCGCACTTCCATGATATATTCATCTATATGGATACTTGTAAACACGTCTTCACGTACAAGGCGTTCCGACAGTACGATAGCATCCTCGAAGTTATATCCTTTCCATGGCATGAATGCGACTTTCAGGTTTCTGCCCAAAGCAAGCTCGCCCTTTTCGGTGGAATAGCCTTCGGTCAGAATCTTTCCCTTAAACACCTTTTCGCCCTTACGGACTATCGGTCTGAGATTGATACACGTATTCTGATTTGTTTTAAGATAAATCGTCAATTTGTATATCGTGATTTCGGGATCGAAACTTACTAATTTTTCGGTTTCGGTCATTTCGTAACGCACATGTATTTCACGTGCATCCACATACACGATTACTCCGTCGGCTTTCGCCACAATCTGTGTACGGCTATCCCTCACAACTTCGCTTTCTATGCCTGTTCCGACTATCGGAGATTCGGGCGAAACCAGCGGTACAGCCTGACGCATCATGTTTGATCCCATCAGTGCGCGGTTTGCGTCGTCGTGTTCGAGGAAAGGAATCAGCGATGCCGCTATCGATGCAATCTGATTGGGCGCAATGTCGATCATATCAACCTTGTCTATCTGAGCAAGCGGATAATCGGATTCTATCCTTGACTTCACTTTGTCGTGGACAAAACTGCCGTCGTCGTTCACCTCTGCGTTGGACTGGGCAATCATCTTAAATTCCTCATCTTCGGCGCTCATGTATACTATGCCTTCGGGAGATAAATCGATTTTCGAATCTTTAAGAAGCCTGTAAGGCGTTTCTATAAACCCGAGTTCGTTTATTTTAGCATAAACGCACAGGGACGATATCAAACCGATATTCGGTCCTTCGGGCGTCTCTATCGGGCATAAACGGCCATAATGAGTGTAGTGTACGTCACGAACCTCAAAACCTGCACGTTCGCGTGACAGTCCGCCTGATCCCAGCGCCGACAGCCGGCGTTTATGAGTCATTTCCGCAAGAGGATTTGTCTGATCCATAAACTGCGACAGCTGATTTGTGCCGAAGAATGAGTTAATTACCGATGACAGCGTTTTCGCGTTTATCAAATCTATCGGAGTAAAGACCTCATTGTCTCTGACATTCATACGTTCGCGAATAGTGCGCGCCATACGCGCCAGACCTATACCGAACTGATTTGCCAGCTGTTCGCCCACCGTACGTACTCGACGGTTGCTTAAATGGTCGATATCATCCACATCTGCTTTTGAGTTTATCAACTGAATCAGATATTTGATGATGGATATAATATCCTCGCGCGTCAAGACTTTCAAATCCGGGGATGTGCCCAGATTCAGCTTTCTGTTGAGTCTGAACCGTCCAACTTCTCCCAGATCATAGCGTTTGTCTGAGAAAAACAGTTTTTCGATCACATCTCTTGCCGTAGCCTCGTCGGGCGGTTCGGAGTTTCTCAACTGCCGATAAATATATACGACAGCTTCCTTTTCGGAATTTGAAGGATCTTTCTGCAACGTGTTATATATGATTGCATAATCCGAAATATTGGCCGATTCCTTGTGCAGGAGAATCGACTTTGTACCCGAATTTACAATCATTTCGAGATGATCTTCTTCCAGAACGGTTTCCCTGTCGATAATGACCTCGTTACGTTCTATTGAAACGACTTCGCCCGTATCTTCATCGACAAAATCTTCGACCCATGTTTTCAGTACGCGTGCAGCAAGTTTTCGTCCTGTTATTTTCTTTAAGGACGCCGAACTTACTTTCACTTCGTCTGCCAGTCCGAAAATTTCCAGGATATCCTTGTCTGTTTCGAATCCGATTGCACGCAAAAGAGTTGTCACCGGCAGTTTCTTTTTTCTGTCGATATAAGCGTACATCACATTATTGATATCCGTAGCAAACTCAATCCACGACCCTCTGAAAGGAATAATCCTTGCCGAATAGAGTTTTGTACCGTTTGCATGGATACTTTGCCCGAAAAATACACCGGGCGACCGGTGTAACTGCGAGACAATTACCCTTTCAGCCCCGTTTATTACAAACGAGCCTTTGGGTGTCATGTATGGAACTGTTCCCAGATAAACATCCTGTACTTCCGTATCGAAATCCTCGTGTTCGGGATCGGTACAGTAGAGTTTTAGCTTTGCTTTCAAAGGAACACTGTATGTCAATCCTCTTTCCAAACATTCCTCTATGGAATATCGCGGCGGATCAACAAAATAATCCAGAAATTCGAGGACGAAATTGTTGCGGGTGTCCGTTATCGGGAAATTTTCCTGAAACACCTTGAACAGTCCCTCGTTCTTTCTATTTTCAGGAGTGGTTTCCAGCTGGAAAAAATCCTGAAACGACTTTAACTGTATCTCCAGAAAATCGGGATACTCTAACTTGTTTTTTATGGAGGAAAAGTTTACCCTCCCGTTGACTATATTCTGAGCCATAACTCGAAGACTTGCTGAAAATTAATTGATTAAATGACAAAAGGCTTAGGGCTGTTATGCCCTAAACCTAACCTTTAAGCCAAAGGCGAGTCTTATTTAATTTCAACCTCTCCTCCGGCATCTTCTATCTGTGCCTTAATTGATTCCGCTTCAACTTTGGAAACTTTTTCCTTAATTGCTTTCGGAGCAGCATCAACCAGCTCCTTAGCTTCTTTCAATCCGGCGCCTATAATTTCTTTTACAACTTTAACTATTTGCAACTTAGCCTGTCCCGGGGAAACTAATACTACGTCAAACTCAGTTTGTTCGGCAACCGCAGCAGCGCCGCCTTCGGCAGGAGCGGCAGCTACAGCTACAGCCGCAGCAGCAGGCTCAATGCCATACTCTTCTTTCAATATTGTAGCAAGTTCCTGTACCTCTTTTACGGTAAGGTTTACTAACTCTTCTGCAAATTTCTTTATATCAGCCATTTTTATTTTAGATTTATAAATTAATAATTCGAATTTTTTGTTTATTTACTCGGATCGCTCCGACAGTGTTTTAACAATTCCTGCAATTTTTTGTCCGGCATTGCCCTGCAACGCCGAAATAACATTTTTCGCCGGAGATTGCAATAAAGAAATGATGTCTCCTATCAATTCTTCGCGAGATTTGATATTCACCAATTCATCCAATATATTTGCCCCGATATACGCACATTCCTGAGCGTATGCACCTTTCAGCGCCGGCTTGTCATGGCCTGCCTTGTGAAATTCTTTTATCAGTTTGGCAGGGGTATTCGCGTTTTCGCTGAACATGACAGCTGTGGGACCTTCCAAAACGCCATATATGTCCGCTTCCTGAAAATTATTCTTCTCCAAAGCTTTCTTCAACAGTGTGTTTTTTAACACAACCAGTTTGACGTCTTTCTCGAAACATAACTTTCTCAGTTGATAAGTCGCTCCGGCATTTAATCCTGAAATATCAGTTATATAGAAATTCGGATATGTGTTTAACTTTTCCGTGATACTGTCTATAATCGCTGTTTTATCTTCTTTTTTCATTTTTTTAATCTTGATTTAATGCTTATTCGGCAATTGACTTTGGGTCTATCGCCAGACCTGCGCTCATCGTTGAAGACAGATAGATACTTTTTATATATGTGCCTTTGGCTGCACGTGGTTTCAACTTGATAACCATATCGATAAACTCCTTTACGTTAGCCATGATACTCTCATCGGGAAACGACAGTTTGCCGATTCCGCTGTGTACAATACCTGTTTTATCCACTCTGAAGTCTATTTTACCGGCTTTGACTTCCTGAACCGCCTTACCTACTTCCATTGTTACGGTACCGGTTTTGGGGTTAGGCATCAGTCCTCTCGGACCCAGAATCCTTCCCACCTGACCGATTTTAGCCATAACGTTTGGAGTAGCGACGATTACATCTACGTCTGTCCAGCCGTTTTTAATTTTTTCGATATACTCGTCAAGCCCTACATAATCGGCGCCGCTTTCGGTAGCCTCATTTTCCTTGTCGGGAGTACAAAGTACCAGCACCCGTGTAACTTTACCCGTTCCATGCGGAAGCGTTACCACACCGCGAACCATCTGGTCCGCTTTGCGGGGGTCGACGCCCAAACGAACAGCTATATCAACCGATGCATCAAATTTAGTATAGCTTATCTCTTTCAACAATTTAGTCGCTTCCGACAGCTTATACTGCTTACCCGGCTCAATCCTGGATTTTACCAGTTTTTGATTTTTTGTTAATCTACTCATTTTCGCATGTAATTTATGATTCTACATTTTCGGAAAAATTACCTTCCACTTTTATTCCCATACTGCGGGCAGTGCCTGCGACCATACGCATAGCCGCTCCGATTGTGAATGAATTCATATCCGGCATTTTGTCTTCAGCAATTGCACGTATCTGTTTCCATGACACACTCGCAACCTTGTTTCTGTTCGGCTCGGCCGAACCTTTGCTCAGCTTTGCCGCTTCTTTCAACTGTATTGCAACAGGCGGCTGTTTTATGATAAACGTAAACGACTTATCTGAGAAAACAGTAATAATGACAGGCAAAACTTTCCCTGCCTTATCCTGCGTCCGCGCATTGAACTGCTTACAAAACTCCATTATGTTTACGCCCTTCGATCCCAGCGCCGGTCCTACCGGTGGCGAGGGATTTGCTGCTCCGCCCTTTATCTGAAGTTTAATTAGCCCTACGACTTCTTTTGCCATAATTAATTATTATTTTTTTTACTCCTTTTCTACCTGAACAAAATTGAGCTCCAGAGGTGTTTTGCGCTCAAATATTTTTACCATTACCTTCAATTTCTTCTTTTCTTCGTTAACCTCTTCTATGGTCCCCGAAAAACCGTTAAACGGCCCGTCGATAACCTTAATCGGCTCGCCGACAAAGAACGGGGTTGCTATTTCTTCCCCCGAATTTTCCGATAACTTGTCAACATGTCCCAATATCCGGTTTACCTCCGAAGCACGCAAGGGAACGGGATCGCCGCCTTTCGTTTCCGACAAAAAACCGGCAACATTAGGTATGTTGCGCAATACATGAACTACTTCACCTTCTAAAATTGCTTCTACAAAGACATATCCGGCATAAAATATGCGTTCCGCGCTTACTTTTTTGCCGTTTTTTATCTGATATATTTTTTCCGTAGGAATCAGTACCTGGGTTACATAGTCTTCGAGATTCAGATTCCGGATCTCGCTTTCTATGTACTCCTTGACTTTCTTTTCCTTACCGCCTACGGAGCGTAATACATACCATTTTTTTCCTGTTTCTTCTGCCATAATATCAACAATTTACTTTGAAAAACATCATTCAGCAATCTAATTTGAAGTTTCTGTTCCTAACAAGATCGAATAAATGACTTTGATTATGTTTTCAAAACTAATATCCATAACAAAAACTATCAGGGCAAAGATTATCGACGCTATCATCACCAGTATCGCGCTGCTTTGCAAATCTTTCCATGTAGGCCATGTTACTTTTGTGGCAAGTTCCACATAAACGTCTCTCAGATACATTCTAATTTTGTTCATTCCTTTTCGGATTTTATGTGAAGAACAAGACGGAAGCGCTTCTTTTTCTTCACCTGTTTCTTTAACTCAAACGTCCGTAACAACGTCCGATTTCAGGGCGCAAATGTACAACTTTTTTTGAAACTGATACTGTTTTTGTGAAAAAAAATTTACTGATATACGTATATCTTTGTTTTCTACAGATTTAATTTTTTAATTTTTTTTTTCCATTGAAACTGCAAAACTGCCTTAATCCCGATTTGTGGAACCGGAAAAACCGTTTTTTACAACCAAATTTACGATGAACGATGAAAAAATTTGTGATTATACTATGCGTGGTACAGTTTTGTGATAATGGGAGATTGCGGGTCAAGCCTGCAATGACGGCTGACGCTCAGTGTCATCAATTTAAAGAAAAGATTGTATTTTATTGCATTCCGTTAGGAATGCGCTGTACTGCATCCATTTGTATCTTAAATTGATGATGCTGGGCTGACGCTCGCTGTGATTACGGGTCTGGACTGTCATCATTGCGGCTTGACCCATAAGGAGCCACATATATACGTTGGTGAAAATCGGGTCTGGACTGTCATCATTGCGGGCTTGACCCGCAATCCCGTATCACAAAACTGCACCGCGCGAGGAATAACGATGACGGGCTGTGGCCGGTCAGCCTTCATATTGTTTATACATGTTCGGGTTATGACAGTATGGAGCTTCCTGGTTTCCTAAAATTCCCGGTTTGGACAGTCAAAAAAACATATCTGTAACAAACTGACAAATAGGAATCCACACATATACGGATATAAAAACACATTAATTTTGCCGATATTGGCAGAATAAACACTAATTTTGCACGAAATTTAATATCTGTTTCGTATGGCGATTTATATAGATGATGTTTCAAGAA
>JAISPE010000410.1 GCA_031275145.1 Prevotellaceae bacterium
AACAGATTTACCGTGATAACGGGATTGAGCGGGAGCGGCAAATCGTCGTTAGCTTTCGACACCATTTACGCCGAAGGACAGAGAAGATATCTGGAGACACTGTCGGCTTATGCCCGTCAGTTTATCGGCAAGCCTGAACGTCCGGATGTCGAACGGATAACGGGACTGAGTCCGGTTATATCCATAGAACAGAAAACGACCAACAAAAACCCGCGTTCTACCGTAGGAACGATTACCGAAATATACGATTTTCTGCGTCTGCTGTATGCCAAAGCAAGTATTGCATACTCGCATATTACGGGGGAACAAATGGTTAAATATACCGACAGTCAGATAGTAAACCTGATTATCGAAAGCGGTGGCAACAGGAGAATCGCAATACTGTCGCCTATCGTCAGAGGACGGAAAGGCCACTACAAGGAACTCTTCGATCAATGGATAAAAAGAGGTTTCACGTGGGCAAGGGTAGACGGCGAACTGACGGAACTTAAAGCGGGAATGAAACTTGACAGATATAAGGTTCACTTCATCGAAATACTTATCGACAAGCTCATTTCTTCGGCAGAAAACAGAAAAAGGCTGGAGGAGTCCGTTTCTCTGGCCATGAAGTACGGGAAAAATGTAAGTATGTCGCTTGATATGGATAGCAATGAAATCCGATATTACAGCCGGATGCTGATGTGTCCGACTACCGGAATCTCATACGACGAGCCTGCCCCGCACACATTCTCCTTCAATTCCCCGCAGGGAGCCTGTCCGCGTTGCAACGGACTGGGAATAATCCCGGAAATAGACATGCGAAAAATCATCCCCAATACCGAAACAAGCATCAAAAGAGGAGGTATCCTTCCGCTTGGACCGTATAAGAACAATATAATTTTCGCAAAACTTTCGGCCATTGCCGGCAAGTACGGTTTCCGTCTCGACGACAGGATTAAGGATATCCCCGACGAAGCGATGAACGTCATTCTTTACGGTACCGACGAGCCGCTGAGAATCGAAAGCATCGCCGGCGTTTCGTCACCCTGCATTATTAACTTCGAGGGACTGATAAACATGCTGTATGACCCCGCTCTGATGGACGACGAACCGGAAACGGACAAACCGGAACGTTATATAAAATATTCCGGATGTCCCGAATGTGGCGGTACACGTCTGAAAAAAGAGGCTCTTTACTTCCGTGTCGCCGGCAAAAATATTGCCGAAATGTCGGCGATGAGCATAGACGAACTGTCCGCTTTCCTTTCAGGTATAGGTGATAAACTGACAGGGAAACAAAAAATCATCGCCTCGGACATACTGCGCGAGATAAACACCCGGCTGGATTTTTTAAAAGGTGTAGGATTGAATTACCTTGCTCTGAACAGAAGCACGCGGTCGCTGTCGGGCGGGGAAACCCAAAGAATACGGCTGGCCACACAGGTCGGGTCAAAACTGGTGAACGTTCTGTACATACTCGACGAACCGAGCATCGGACTGCATCAGAGAGACAACCGGAAGCTGATAAATTCCCTCAAACAGCTGCGGGATGCCGAAAATTCGGTAATCGTGGTGGAACACGACGAAGAAATGATACGTTCGGCCGACTATCTGATAGACATTGGACCTTTCGCCGGAGAACACGGAGGCGAGATTATCGAAACGGGACATCCTTCCGAAGTCCTCAAAGGCAACTCGCTGACTGCACAGTATCTCGACCGCAGACGGCAGATAAAAGTGCCGGAAAAACGCAGGAAAGGCTCCGGAAAATCCATCATACTCAGCGGAGCTACCGGCAACAATCTCAAAAATATAACCGTAGAATTTCCGCTGGGAAAATTTATCTGTGTGACGGGTGTCTCCGGAAGCGGGAAATCATCCCTGATAAACGAAACTCTGCATCCCATATTAAGCAGACACTTCTATCGCAGTTTAAAAGACCCCCTGCCCTACGGATCAATATCGGGAATAGAATTTATAGACAAGGTCGTAGAAGTCGATCAGGCCCCTATCGGACGCACGCCGCGTTCCAATCCGGCCACGTACACCAACGTTTTCGGCTATATCCGGAAACTGTTCGAAGCAACGCCCGGAGCGCGAATCAGAGGATACAAAGCCGGGCGGTTTTCCTTCAACGTCAAAGGCGGACGATGCGAAGAATGTCGGGGCGCCGGAGTACAGATTATCGAAATGAATTTCCTCCCGGATGTACACGTTACCTGCAAAAACTGCGGCGGTAAACGATACAACAACGAAACTCTGGAAATAAAATATAAAGGCAAAAACATCAACGAAGTTCTTGATATGACAGTCGAGGAAGCCTGCCGGTTTTTCGAGCCAATCCCGTCAATATATCGGCATGTCAAAACCCTGTACGACGTAGGCTTGGGCTATATCAAACTCGGACAGCCAAGCACCACGCTTTCGGGAGGCGAAAACCAGCGTGTGAAGCTGGCGGCGGAACTGGCTAAATTCGATACGGGTAATACATTCTATATCTTCGACGAACCTACTACAGGCCTGCATTTCGAAGATGTCAGGGTCTTGCTCGGCGTTCTCAACAAATTAGTCGACAGGGGAAACACCATAGTGGTGATTGAACATAACCTCGATGTTATAAAAACGGCCGATTACATCATTGACCTTGGAAAAGAAGGCGGAGCAGAAGGAGGCGAAGTGGTTTGTACCGGAACACCCGAAGAAATCGTTGAAAACATGAAAGGCTATACGGCAAAATATTTGAGAAAACTGATAATCGGCAGTGAACAGTGAACTCTGAAAATCGGGAAGTGTTTTAGAGAGTTTTGCGGTATGATAGACGTAGCGCCGTCAGTATAAATACAAATCATATTCACCTGACATTTTTTGATTAATGATTTAATAAAAAATACTTAATTTTGCATCCGAATTTGATAAGGAAATAAGATGCAGGAAGAAGATGACAGCAGGCAAAATAGTGAAGACGAACCGTTAACCGTCTATATCAATCCGCGTACCGATTTCGGATTCAAAAAGGTATTCAACAATCCCGTAATGATGATGTCCTTTCTGAATGCGGTGATATCGCCGAGAATACGCGATAAAAAGTTTCGTATTACTTCGCTCACCTATCTGCCCGTTGAGCACTGGGGAGAAAATGAGAGCGAACGGCGGGTTATAGTCGATTCCCGCTGCAGAACCAGCGGCGGCGAAGATATAGTGGTAGAAATGCA
>JAISPE010000417.1 GCA_031275145.1 Prevotellaceae bacterium
TTCGGCAAGCAATACCGTAGGCAGCTATTTCATACTCAGTTTCTCATACCGGTTCAGAAACTTCAGGGGCGCTCAACGGCGCGAATTTAGAGAAAGAAACATGGAAGATATGCCCGAAATGCCCGAAAGAATGAGAGGAGGAGGAAGAGACAGCGGCGAAGGCGGCGGCGGATTCGGCAGAGGCGGATTCGAAATATAGTGTCATGCCAACGGCCGGTAGTCGTTGCGAATAACCGTTTCGTACCCAATTCTGCTGCATGCGGATGGAAATTCTGCCGCGTCTTGATGGAAATTTTGCCGCGTAAGCAATCCGACCTGTCGCCACACTCTTCGACAAGCGTCATCAAACCTTTTCAGCTTCCATCCGCATGAAAAATAAGATTACAAAAAGCGTCATAGAGACGTAGCGAAGAGCGAAGAAAAGTGTTATTTTGACAGTCGATATAGCAAAGATACAGAGAACATCAATTGTGTCGAATTTATATATGAGTTCGATCTGTTGCCTGGAATAACGGGATTCCGTAAAAAAGAAAAGTTATAATGATATCTGCACTCTGCCTGAATCTCAAATTTGTAGATTGCTATTCCCAAACCTCCGCCTCCTGCCAGGCCATACTCAAACCGTTTGTCGTATTCGTCGAAAACATGTTGCTGTAATTCTTTGCCTGTCTCCTGTTCGGTACGGTCCAGGATATAGCCGACAATTACTCCGCCTGTTATATACGGCCGGAAAGGGCCAAGCCTTATCAGTCCCTGAGCCATCAAAGGCAACTCGACAGAAGAGATCCGGTGAGTGACGTCGGGAGTTACGGATATGGTATCCGTCCTGATGTAACCTTTGTTGATATAGTTAAATTCAACCTGTATTGCCGTATATTTCTTATGTTCGTAGCGATACAGTATTCCTGGACTGAAAGTTTGAAGGCTTCTTTTGTCGAAATCGGGTAAAGCGCTTACGGAATTATATCCCTGCGAGCCTTTAACTCCGACGTAGTGCTGTGCACGGATATCTGTTGAAATCAGCGTTACCAGACAAAAACAGATAATTCCGCCCAAAAGGGGAATTAACTGTTTTCCGTTATGTATGACTCTTTGCATTAGAGACTTTGTTTGCTTTCTACTTCGACTGAATTATTGATTTTTTTAATCAATCCCTGCAATACTTTTCCCGGTCCCAGTTCCACAAACGAATCAGCTCCGTCGGCAATCATATTTTGTACGGATTGTGTCCATTTTACCGGAGCGGTCAACTGTTTGACAAGATTTTGCTTGATAACTTCCGGGTCTGTGTGAGGTTTTGCGTCTATGTTCTGGTAGACGGGACAGACAGGCGGATTAAATACTGTTGCCCGGATTGCTTCTTCCAGTTCTATCCTTGCCGGCTCCATCAGCGGGGAATGGAATGCCCCTCCCACAGGAAGAATAAGCGCCCGTTTAGCGCCTGCCGCCCTGAGTTTTTCGCAGGCCTTTTCCACTGCGGCAATACTGCCGGAAATCACTAACTGTTCTACACAGTTATAATTGGCAGGGACAACAACGCCTTCGGTTTCGGAACATATTTTTTCTACTGTCGAATCGTCGAGTCCCAAAATCGCAGCCATAGTCGACGGCTGTAATTCGCAGGCCTTTTGCATGGCTTGAGCTCTGGTTGAAACAAGTTTCAGACCGCTTTCAAAATCCATTGCTCCGGCGGCGACTAAAGCCGAAAATTCTCCGAGCGAATGTCCTGCAACCATATCGGGTCTGAAATCGGGATACATTTTCGCGAGAATCACCGAATGTAGGAAAACCGCAGGCTGTGTAACTTTCGTCTGTTTAAGGTCTTCGGCCGTTCCTTCAAACATAGTACCGGTTATTCTGAAACCGAGAATATCATTTGCCTGCTCGAACAGAACTTTTGCCGTTGCCGATTCATACAGGTCTTTTCCCATACCGGAAAATTGCGCTCCCTGTCCCGGGAATACGAATGCTCTCATTTTTTAATATTTAATAATTTATACATTAATATTTTATCATCTTCGAACCGGGCGCTTCGAAACTGTAGAAAAACGCCCGTTTCGGTTCGTAAAACTAATAAAATTATAAATCATACAGGATAAAATCATTGAATGATTTGATTATTAAGCCGGTTTTTGAAACTAATATCTGTGAGGACAAGCGTAAAAACGCCTGTTTTTTACGGCAGACACAGCTTTGGCGGCGTTGCAGAACAGAGGGATTTGATACAATCCACGACTGGTCGTCATTGTAAGTTGCTGCAATTCCCGGAGACATTGCCGTAAACATTGGCGAAGTCGTCGTAAATGTTGGCACAATCGTCGTAAATGTTGACGGAATCGTCGTAAATGTTGGCACAATCGTCGTAAATGTTGGCGGAATCGTCGTAAATGTTGGCGGAATCGTCGTAAATGTTGGCACAATCGTCGTAAATGTTGGCACAATCGTCGTAAATGTTGGCGGAATCGTCGTAAATATTGGCGAGATTGTCGTAAATGTTGGCGAGATTGTCGTAAATGTTGGCGGAATCGTCGTAAACATTAGGGATGTTGTCGCAGACATTCGGGATATCCCGATCATGTTATACATCAAACGGGTGACGAAAAGACGGGAAACCGTTTTCTGCAAAAAATTATCTTTTACCCAGGTCATCATTACCGCATTAAATTAACGGCATCCGGTTCGGTTTAATGAGGTTGGTTCATGTGTGTTACATTATTGCGACTAAGGTTGTTCTGTTATTTTGAATTAGGTAGAAATAAGGTTTTTTTAACCGTTATATCTTATTTATTTCTCATCCTTAAATAACTTCCTGAACGGTTACGGTTATTTCTAAGATATAAGCTCCGAATATTTGTCTCCTCCTTTAATCATTCCAGTCATAAAAATCACAGTTCAGACAATGTGCTGCGGATAAAAAAATTTGAACAGAACAGTACGTTTAAAATCACTTAATATCAGGAAATTTGTGCGGCGCCGGACTGCTGTTTCTCAACAATAATCAAAAACATATTTGTGTATGTGAAAAACAAGA
>JAISPE010000033.1 GCA_031275145.1 Prevotellaceae bacterium
ACGATCATTTTGGTTTTTCTGCTTTTAGGTCTGAATGTAAATCCGGGGGGAGTTTTGTACTGCGACACTATCCTGTTCCTGAACGGGGAGTTAAATTCGCCTTCAAGCAAAACCGCCACAGGCAGATATGAACTGTTGAAGACTTGCTGTGTGATTTTTTCATCTACCTGCGACAGACTTACAGTCAAAGGGGCATTCTTCACTTTTGCATTTTCGGAAGAATACAGCAAATAAGTCTTTTTTATGGCGGGATTATTCCCAACCGTATCTATAACTCCCGGATACTGGGCTTTGACCAGGTCTATTCCTTTGGTTACGGGATTGTCCGGCGGAGGCCACAGCAGGGGGAAATAAGTCCATGAGGCAAAACGGAAATCGGGCGGCATCCCCGGTAAGGATACATTAACACGGATTTTCGAACACTGCATATCCTGCAAAACGTTTGAATTGATACGTACGCCATAGTTAAACAGCTGGTCGTTAAGATTGTGTTCGCATATAAATCCCATAGTCGTTTCACCCCTCGAAAGACTGTCTTCGTGAATGTGAACGGCGTCAATAAACCATGCTGTACGTCCTCCGTTCATAATATACTGGTCGATGACAAATTTGTCCTCCTCCGGCCAGCGATTCACCGGTTTTGCAATGATAACCGCCTTATATTCGTCAAGTATCCCGACAGCGCCTTCAAGGGTGACCGCGTCAATGTCATAATATTCGCTCAGACTTTCGTATATACCCCACAGACTCAGACTGCTCTCGTCGAGTTCGCCATGTCCTTCGATAAAAGCTATTTTGTCCTTATCTGTACGGCTTATTTTCTGGATAACATTTACCAGCTCGTATTCCAGATTTTGCAGTGCGAGGTTGAGATTTTCTTCAACACTGAGTTTCTGACTGGTTTTTACGAAATTGACAGATAATTCCTTTCCTTTGTAGTTCACCAGCGCTCCGGGAAAAACCGTTCGCTGCGTCGCTCCGCCTTCAGCGTCGTTTTCACGTACAGTAAGCGGAATCAGACCTTTCTGCACGAGTTCATTGAAAACGGTATAACGCTGTTCGCCGTTTCCTTCCGATGGATTGCGAAATTCGTACTGTATGTTTTTCCGCGAATACCGTTTCAGTTCGTCTAATTTTTCACGTACTGCCGTCCTGAACTTTTTCAGATGCACGGGCATCTCTCCGTCAAGATATATACGTATAAAAACCGCGTCGTCAAGATTTTTGATAATCTGCCTGCCCGAGCCGGAAACCGTATACCGGCTATCTTCCGTAAGGTCTATCCGTAGGTTAAATGTGTCTGCCATAATGCCCGACAAAATCAAAGCCGCTAAAAACAGCAGAAATGATAATATGTTTTTACGTTTCAATGTCATAATCTCGAATTATACAGGGCGCAAAATTATAAAAAAAAGATTAAAGAAGACAGTAAGACGTAAAATTCGGCAAATTACCGTCGACTGTTCGGAGTTGAACTGCCGCACACGGATACTGTAAATGTCTTTTTCAGACAGTGTTCACCGGAAGCGGTAGAAAGAGTTAAACATAAAACGGTACAGTGCCTTCTTAACCGTAAAGTGATGCACAGATTTCGATACCGGGAATATTTTACGGTATCAATAGACGGCACAGGCATATACAGTTATGATTACGAGCCGTGGAAAGGCTGTCCGTACCGTGAAAGCAAAAAAGGTAAAAAGACACGGACTGTAAATGTGGTTGAAGCAAAATTAGTCTGCTCCAATGGCTTCGCCATATCGCCGGGAACAGAATGGGAGAAGCCGGTAACAGTTACCGTGTCCGTATGGAAGGAACCCGAATCGGACACACAACGGGACCGTGTTCCGTAAAAATGTACGGTAAATTCAGTAAAATTCTCCGTATGGAAACAACGGTCAACGATATAAGTTTTTTTAAACACTGCCGGGAGGCTGTACGCCGTGACGGGACAAAGTCAAACGAAACAGCGCGACTGAAAAAGGGAATTTACAGTCTGACTCTTCCTGCCGAAAATCTGAAGGCAGCAAACAGGAGATACATCGAATTTATTTCCGGCTTTGAAAATAAACAGGCAGGCAGAAAAAAACTTGAAAAAATTTCCGAATCAAAAGTCGAAAATAACAGGAACTGCAAAGGATTTAATTTCTTTGACAAAACTGACCTCGTGGTTTTACCTGCCATTTTGAGCGGTGAATTCAATATTTGCGGATTCCGAAACAGACAGCTTAAACAGATGCTAAGGCGTTATCAATAAATAAATGCATCAAACTAAATACTACAATCGTGAATAATAATACTTTAAGATTAATACATGATGTATTTATTCATTGATGGCTCCTAAGGTCATGTTTATTAATTTCGTTTCCATTGGAAATAAGGGTAACTGTGTTTGCATCTCCTTTATAATTTTTTGCAAATATACGACTTTTCAGTTTGCGATAACTATGATTGTATATGTTTTAGCTATGCGGTAAGTAGCGATGGGCAGATTGGGAGTTCTGAAGTTATAATTAATTGTTACCTTTGCGACATGACAGAAAAGATAATCGAGATAAAAGGTATTGAACCTGTGGATATTTACGGAGCGAATAATGTGTTTTTTAATTTGATAGCGGACAAGTATCCCGAACTGAAAATAGTAGCAAGAGGAAACATCATAAAACTTTCGGGTATCGAAAAGGAAATAAACGATTTCGAAGACAAATTCGCAATGCTTGTCGAATATCTGGAAAGTTACGGGGCTGTAAATCATTCCGCTATAGACAGTATATATTCCAACGAAAAACTGCCGGTAAACAGGGAGGAAAATATCATCCTGTACGGGAATAGCGGCAGAATAATAAAGGCAAGAACGTACAATCAGCAGCGTCTGGTGGAGTTATACGGGAAAAACGATCTTTTGTTTGCAACGGGACCCGCCGGCTCGGGAAAGACATATACGGCTATTGCACTTGCTGTTCGCGCCCTGAAAAACAGAGAGGTTAAAAGAATTATCCTTACCAGGCCGGCTGTCGAAGCGGGAGAACGGCTCGGGTTTCTTCCGGGAGACATGAAAGAAAAACTTGACCCGTATCTCCAGCCTCTGTATGATGCGCTTAATGACATGATTCCCGTCCGGAAACTGCAATCGTACATGGAAGACGGCACTGTTCAGATTGCACCTCTTGCATATATGAGAGGCCGAACTCTGGACAATGCTTTTGTCATTCTGGACGAGGCGCAGAATACAACTCTCAGTCAGATAAAAATGTTTCTTACACGCATGGGAAACAATGCAAAATTCATTGTAACGGGAGATATCACACAAATAGATTTGCCGCGGAAATCCGATTCCGGACTCCCGAAAGTCATTTCCTTACTGAACGGTATCGACGGTATTGCTTTTGTGGAGTTTGACGTTGCCGACATTGTCCGGCATCGCTTGGTCAAGCAGATAGTCGAAGCCTTTGACAAAAACGAACAGGTAGAATAATCGCAGTTCTACCCTCAGGACTCCTGACCTGACGCAAACTCAACTGTCGCATTTTTACCACAATTTTTCTTCTTTTTTACTTCCCGGCTCTTTGTTTCCGGGAACCCTAACAGGGTTTCCAACCCTGTTAGGGTTTTCAACGTAAATTATGAAAATTCTGTTAATTATGTCGAAAAAGGGAATCTGTCAAAAGGAATTTTGTCGTACACCCGTGGTCGCGTGATTGATAATTGTCTGAACCGTTGATTTTAAGTTGATTTATATTATATACATAAAAAAAGGCGGGATTGAGTGGCCCGCCTTTTTCATTAACTGAACTAACCTATGAAAAACCAAATTTGAAATATAAACGCAGAATGATTAAAATTGTTCAAAACAATTCATTTTTTCTGCGAAAATAATTTATGGATGACTGCTTATTTCTCCGCAGACAGCTTTTTCGAGTTCTTCCCTGACATTTTCGTTGCCGGAGTATTTACCCTGGAGATAAAACAGTTTAGTCAAAGCCGCTTCAAAAGTAATATCTTTTCCGGAAACAACTCCTGCCTCTTTGAGCTGGCGTCCTGTAATATATTTTTCGGGGCTGACTTCTCCGCGCAGGCACTGGGTGATATTCAGCACAGTTATTCCACTGTCCGTTATTTTCCTGATATTGTCGATAAACCATGGAAAAGTGGGAGCGTTTCCCGACCCGAAAGTTTCCACAATCAGAGAACGCAATCCCTGTATTTTCAAAATATTGTCGAACAGCGACGGTTGCATTCCGGGAAAGATTTTCAGGATAGCGGTATTGGTATCCAAACTGGTATGAACGGCAAGATTATCGTTTTCGGGATACGGCATTATTGACTGATGATTGAATTTCAGATATATCCCCGCTTCGGCAAGAGGCGGATAGTTGAAAGAATTGAACGCATTGAAATGTTCGGCGCTGGACTTTGTTGTTCTGTTGCCCCGCAGCAGCTTGTTTTGAAAATAAATACAGACTTCGGGGACTGTTGCCTTGCCGCCGGTTTGCGATGCGGCGGTTTCTATTGCCGAGATCAGATTCTCCTTGCCGTCAGTACGCAACATTCCGACAGGTAACTGACTGCCGGTGAAAATCACCGGTTTTCCCAGATTTTGAAGCATAAAACTGAGCGCCGATGCGGAGTATGCCATGGTATCCGTTCCGTGCAGGATAACGAATCCGTTGTAGTCGCTGTAATTATCGGCAACTGTCGTGGCCAGCTGAATCCAGAACGAGGGCGTTACCTCGGCGGAATCTATAGGTTTAAACGAGACGGTATCAAGCACGAAATCGAATTTCTTCAATTCGGGAACTTCTTCTTCAATCTGTGCAAAATCAAAAGGTTCCAGCGCTCCCGTGCGGGCGTTTTGCTTCATCCCGATTGTTCCGCCGGTGTATATTACCAGAATTTTCATTCGGCGCTATTTGCTCCTGTTGAACAGTATATTAAGAGCTTTCCGCTGAAACAGCAGAATATATATTGCGCCTACCGATATTGAAGCATCGGCGATATTGAATATGGGGCTGAAAAAGATAAACTCTTCGCCGGCATTGAATGGAAACCATTCGGGATAGTGTGTCCTGATGATCGGGAACTGTAGCATATCGACAACACAGCCATGCATAAACGATGAATAACCCGGTACAGCCAGTTCGGAAACCCCGGCATAGTCGACATAAGTCCCAAATTCGGGATTATAAGCTGTTCCCGTATTGAATATCAAACCGTAAAAAGCCGAGTCAATAATATTTCCCAGAGCGCCGGCGCAGATACCCGCAATTCCGAGAGTCAAACCGACAGTAACGCCTTCTTTTTTCGTTATTTTAGGGATGTATACAATCAGCGCGGCAGCCAGAATAATCCGCATGACGACCAGAATTATTTTCCCGACAGGGCCTCCGAACAGCATTCCAAACGCCATGCCCGGATTTTCCGTAAAAAGAATCTTGAACCAGTCGCCGAAAACAGGAATTTCTTCGTTCAGATACATGTGTGTCTTTACCCAGAATTTCAGCGCCTGGTCGGCAAGCAGAATTATCCCGATAAAGATAAAAGCTTTTTTACTTAATGTCATTCGAGTTATCTTTGATTTTTAGCCTCGACGCTCAACGTTGCGTGAGGAACGGCTTTAAGACGCTCTTTAGGGATTAGTTTGCCCGTTTCCCGGCAAATCCCGTACGTTTTGTTTTCAATTCTTACCAAAGCCGCTTCCAGATGCTTGATAAACTGCTGCTGTCTTTGAGCTAAACGTCCCGCCTCCTCTTTCGAGAGAGTAGAAGCGCCTTCTTCCAGCACTTTAAACGTCGGCGAAGTATCCTGTGTGTCGTTACTTTCGCTCTGAGTTATAGACGAACGTAAAATATCAAACTCAGCTTTCGCTTTTTCCAGTTTTTGAGTTATAATCTCTTTAAATTCAGAGAGCTCTTCGTCGCTATATCGATTTTTTTCTTCCATTTCCATCGAAATTTTATTTTTCATTAACAGGCCGCAAATTTACAACATATTTTTGAATAAACACTATAAAAATTAATCGTGGGTTACCGTTTTATTTTTAATCCCCTTGTACAGCGCAGTATCCGGACGTCTCCGACTTGCCGCAAAGCGGAGTTTTGCTTTT
>JAISPE010000025.1 GCA_031275145.1 Prevotellaceae bacterium
TGGAGTCTTCAATAAATAAAGGTATCAATTATGGCATCCCGTTAGGGATGCATCGCTCGGTAGAACAGTCAATATATCCTGTCCTGCATCCCGTTAGGGATGCATCCCTAACGGGATGCGAAACAGGACGGTATGGGTTTTCTACCGAGCGATGCATCCCTAACGGGATGCTCTTTGCCCTGACTGCCCTGCCTGCCGGCAGGTAGGCCGTCAGGCAGGCCATTGATGGGATGCCGGAAAATAAATTAATAATTAATACCTTTATTTATTGAACGCTCCTAAGGTTTTGAAACAGCCGTATGTTTTGTTTTAAAAATTAGGTAAAAATGAGGTTTTTTTTAACCGTTATATCTTATTTATTTCTCATCCCATAGTTTGCATGACTATGAACGGCTGGCGACAGCCGTTCATAGTTCATCGTTATTTGCATCGTTTATTTGCATATTCAATAATTATATATAAATTTGCGCACAAAATTCGGTTTTTAGAATTGATTGGTCACAATGGATAGAAATGTTTCTTGCACAAGTCGTTCGGGAGTTGTCTCGGAAATAACGCCTGAGAATATTACAGTTAATATTGTCAGCATATCAGCGTGTTCCGAATGTAGCGCCAAAGGATTATGTTCGGCTTTCGAGCGGAAGGAAAAGCTCGTTTCTGTTCCCAACTCGGGTCAAAAGGTGCAGTGTGGCGATAAAGTTAATGTAATAATGGAAGCAGGTATGGGGATTAAAGCGGTTTTGCTGGCATACTTCGTGCCGGTGATTGTTGTTACAGTCCTGCTGCTGCTTTTACTTGAAGCGGGAACGGAAGAACTTTACGCAGGCGTAATTTCTTTAATATCACTTGCGGGATACTATTTTGTGATATATCTGATTCGGGAAAGACTGAAAAAACAATTTTATTTTTATATCGAAAAAACAGACTGAATTTAATGAATACAATCCTTTCTACAGTAATAGTTTTAAGCTCCCTCGGAGTATTGTTGGCCCTCATTCTTTATTTTGTGGCGCAGAAGTTTAAAGTATTTGAAGATCCGCGTATCGACGAAATTCTCGACATCCTTCCCGGTGCAAACTGCGGCGGATGCGGTTATGCCGGATGCAGGGCTTTTGCGGAAGTTCTGGTAAAAAACGACGATATCTCGGCTTTACTCTGTCCCGTTGGCGGGAGCAGTGTAATGACCAAGGCGGCAGAGCGTCTGGGCAAGACAGCCACAGTAAAAGACCCTTTGGTCGCGGTAGTGCGCTGCGCCGGCTCGTGCGGGATGAGACCGAGGATCAACCTGTTCGAAGGAGCTAAATCCTGCGCCGTCATGGCGACAACCTATTCGGGTGATACGGGTTGCAGTTTCGGATGTCTTGGACAGGGCGACTGTGCAGTCTCGTGCGGTTTCGACGCTATCCGCATCAATACCGAAACACTGTTGCCCGAAATAGACGACGAAAAATGTACTGCCTGCGGCTCATGCGTCAAAGCCTGTCCGAAATTTATCATCGAACTGAGGAAAAAAGGTCCGAAGAACAGGCGGATATATGTTTCCTGCGTCAATAAGGATAAGGGAGGCGCAGCTCGAAAATCGTGCGGGGCAGCATGTATCGGCTGTACCAAATGTCAAAAAGTCTGTGCTTTCGATGCGATAACCATAGCCGCTAACCTGGCGTATATCGACCATTCGAAATGCAGACTGTGCCGCAAATGCGTGACGGAATGTCCGACAAATGCAATCCGGGAACTGAATTTCCCTCCAAGAAAACAGGAGATTAAAAATGATTAACGATAATAAATATTGAAATTTCCGAAATGATAAAAACATTTAGATCCGGAGGAATACATCCTGCCGACAATAAGATATCCGCCGACTCGCCGATAGAAACCGTTGCTCCCGAAGGCACTGTCCGGATATTTCTTTCACAGCATATCGGCGCGCCGGCAACGCCCGTTGTGGCTAAGGGAGACAGGGTTAAGACGGGACAGCTTATCGCAAAAGCAGCAGGTTTTGTTTCGGCGAATATCCATTCGTCAGTATCGGGAACCGTTACGGGTATTGATGCGACCGCAGACCATCTGGGAATCAAAAAAGACGCAATAACGATAAAAGTCGAAGACGATGAATGGATAGACGATATCGACCGTTCGGACAGCATCGTCAGGGAAATAAAACTGACGCCGGAAGAGATATTGAAGAAAATCGCCGATCTGGGACTTGTCGGTCTGGGAGGAGCGGCATTTCCTTCGCATGTCAAACTGTCCGTACCTCCGGGTAAGACGGCGAAATACCTTATAATAAACGCCGCCGAATGCGAGCCGTATCTGACCTCCGATTACAGGGTGATGATGGAGCATACCGAGGAGTTGATGATTGGTATTCAGATATTAAAAAAAGCAATAGGAGTACCTGTCGCTTACGTGGGCATCGAAGTCAATAAGCCGAAAGCAATGGAAAAACTGAACGCCCTGATTTCCGAATACAGGGGTATCGAGATAGTCCCTCTAAGGAAAAAATATCCTCAGGGAGGTGAAAAACAGTTGATAAAGGCCGTAACCGACAGAGAAGTTCCCTCGGGCGGTCTGCCGATTGATGTGGGCGCAATCGTTCATAATGTGGGTACGACTTTTTCGGTTTATGAGGCTGTCCAGAAAAACAAGCCTTTGATAGATAATGTAGTGACCGTCACAGGTAAAAATCTGCCGGTACAGAAGAATCTGCTTGTAAGAGTGGGTACTCCCGTTTCCAGACTCATGGCAATTGCCGGAGGGATACCGGAAAACACAGGTAAAATAATATTCGGAGGTCCGATGATGGGCAAAGCGGCAAGTAATCCAGATGCACCCACTCAGAAAAGCACTTCGGCCGTATTGCTTATGCCCGAAAAGGAATCGCATCGCGGACAGCCCTCTGCCTGTATTCGCTGTTCCCGTTGCGTACAGGTCTGTCCGATGAACCTGGAGCCATATCTGTTGAAAAGATTGTCGGAACGCAAAATGTTCGATAAATCCGAGACAAACAGCGCTCATGACTGTATCGAATGTGGAAGTTGCGCTTACATTTGCCCTGCAAACATTCCTTTGCTGGATTATATACGTTTAAGCAAGACGGAAGTCCTGAAAATGAAACGAAACAGAAAGTGATTTTTTTGACGGAACTTTTAGCTCGACGAAGTTAGTTGACAGTTTTTTTGTAAATTATGAAAATTTTGTAAATTATGTCAAAAAAACACAGAATTATGTCTTTAATGCAGTCAAAACATGAAGAATAACAGCCGGACAAAACTCCCGTCGCCCTTGCTTTCGTTTGTTCCCATCGCGGTACTGGTGAGTTTGCTGGCGGTTACCATACGGATTTTTGCCGGCGATACTTTAAACGGCGCAAGTCAGGTTATACTTTTGACAGCTTCGGCAGTATGCTGTTCGATTGCCGTTTTTTACTGCGGCGTTCGATGGAAAAACATCGAAACCGCTATAATCGGCAATATAACCAGCGTGTCTTCCGCCCTGTTGATTTTACTGTTTATCGGGGCTTTATCGGGAAGCTGGATGGTCAGCGGCGTCATTCCAACGCTTATTTATTACGGGACAAAAATCATTCATCCGGATTTTTTCCTTGTCACGACATGCATTATCTGCGCTTTGGTCTCGGTGATGACCGGCAGTTCGTGGACAACAATAGCAACAATCGGGATAGCGCTTTTCGGTATAGGTAAGGTTCAGGGATTCGGCGAAGGATGGATTGCCGGCGCAATTATTTCGGGCGCTTATTTTGGGGATAAGGTCTCACCTCTCTCCGATACCACCGTACTCGCTTCATCCGTTACCGGAACGCCTTTGTTTCGACATATCAGGTATATGATGATTACTACCGTCCCTTCGATGCTCATCACTCTGACGGTTTTTCTCATTGTCGGTTTTTCTCATAAAGCGGCTTCGTCCCTGGAAGTTAATGAGTTTATGGGCGCTTTGGACGGAGCGTACAACATCACCCTGTGGCTGTTGCCTGTCCCGCTGATTATGGCTGTATTAATAATCAGGAAAACGCCGCCTGTCGTCACTCTGTTTTTGTCGGCTATGGTGGCCGGTATTGCTGCGCTTGTATTTCAGCCGGATCTGCTGCATCAAATTTCCGGCTCGGACACCCGGAATGCTTCTTCGCTCTTCAAAGGTATGATAATGACATTTTATGACAGTACTCATATAGAAACGGGCAATCTTGCTCTCAACGAACTGACCGCAACTCACGGCATGTCGGGAATGTTGAATACCGTTTGGCTGATTATTTGCGCCATGTGTTTTGGCGGCTCCATGACGGCAAGCGGTATGCTGACAGGCATCACGTCCGTATTTCTCCGCTTTATGAAACGAACGGCAGGAACAGTCTCTGCAACCGTCGCTTCCGGCGTGTTTCTGAATGTCTGCACCGCCGACCAGTATCTGTCTATCATCCTGACAGGCGATATGTTTAAAAACGTTTACAAACAGAAAGGTTACGAAAACAGACTTCTCAGCCGTACAATAGAAGACGGCGTAACGGTAACTTCACCCTTAATCCCGTGGAATACATGCGGTATGACGCAATCTACCGTCCTCGGCGTCGCGACTTTCACATACCTGCCCTATTGCTTTTTCAACCTCATCAGCCCTGTGATGAGCATAATTGTCGCTATTATAGGATACAAAATAAACGATGAACGGAAAACGGCTGCCTGATGCGTTGTACCGAAATCTGTTTTTGTTGTTGCCCGTTGCCCGCGCCATATTTTATTTCCTTAAAATTTTTTCCATTGCTTTTCCTTTCGCCAGCTCGTCTATTAACTTATCTAAATAGCGAATTTTTTGCATCAGTTTGTCTTCTATATCTTCCACGCGATAACCGCAGATTACGCCTGTAATTTTTGAAGCGTTTGGATTTATTGCCGGCGCCTGTGCAAAAAACGTTTCAAAATCACAGCCGTTATCAATCTGACGTTCCAACGACTGCTGTTCATATCCCGTAAGCCAGCAGATGACTGTATCCACTTCCGTTTTTGTGCGTCCTTTCTTTTCCGCTTTTGCAATATAATACGGATAAACGTTTGCAAAAGGAGTTGTAAATATTCTGTTATTCATTATTTATATTTTTAAGAGCGTAACGATACATTATTGATTGTCTAATACATCTCTTAATTCCATTAAAGCAAATCCCAGCAGATTTTCCCCTTCCCAGTAATTCGGATTGTATATTTTTTCATTTTTTTCGTCAAGTCCAACTCCCCATATTTTATCAAAAGGACTGGCTTCAACCAATATTTTTTTGCCGGTGGATATCAATATTTCCATCATTTCTTTATTTTGTGTAAACTTATAAAAATTTCCATTCAAAACAATTTTATATTTTATTTTATCCCATTCATTCCCGTCAAAATTTTTAACCTTTCTGCCTAATTCTTTAATTGTCTTTGGATGATTTGCCGATAATATTTTCTCAAATGATTCACTGTCATTAAAAATTAAAGCTTTTTGTCCCATCATATATTGTTCGGCACAACAATATTCGTAGCCGTCTGCTTTAAAATAAGCTTTTTGCCATTGACTGAAACATCCAACAGATAAATTAATTTTATCCGTATTCCAGAAAAATACATACTCTAATTCCTTGCCTTCATAAAATTGTTCAATCAGACTTCTTACAGAATATTTTTTAATTGCATTATCATGAAATGGCGATTTTATATTTTCCATACAGTTTTATTTATAGATAATTATTGTCTGCGGCGTTTTGCCAACCCGGATAAGGGCATTGCGGCATGTTTGTTTGCTGTCTTTTCCATCATTTTCTGATTCTTTTAATTAGACATGTTGAAATTATTATCGGTTGCAAAGATACAATAATATGCTTTTTGAGCCGGACAGGAAAAAGTCCCGCAGAAACAACGCTATTTCTCTGTCATTCTCACTTATTTGTAGTTGCACGAGTACTGATTTTCTTTCCTTTTTTATTATAAGTATATATCCACGAAGCCTTTTGGACAACAAAAGTATCTCCCGAAACGGATATTATTTCTCCAATTGAATTTGACATAGTTTTATAATGTTTACCGTTTTCGTCGTAAAGATAATACCACGAGCCTTTGCTCACGATAAAGAAATTTGAACTAAAACCTTTGACGTCGCCAATGTTGGCGGACAGAGCTTTATACTTTTTCCCCTTTTCATTGTAAATGTAATACCATGTACCTTTTTTCTCAATATTTGAAATCGCCCTGAAACGCACATTCAATTGTCCGGCATTCTGTTCCGCAGACTTTCCCTGATCATTCGGGATTAAAATTTTGCAGGGAGTGTTATCATGGAAACGCATGTTTACAGCTGAAACACACACATTTCCCCTGACAGTTAAAATCAATATAATCAATAAAACAAATACATTTTTTCTCATATTTATCAATTTTTTTATCCACAGATTTCGCAGAAACAGATTTACATTTCAGGATTCCCGCTTAACTTTCCTGCATATTTGGATACCAGGGAATAATCAAATCCTCGCGATAATCCGAAACGCATCAGTTTAGCATATATTTCATTCCCGCTTAATTTATTGAAACTCTTAATTTTTTTTGATAACAATTCCGAAATAACGGCTTCCTGATTAATGTTTTTTTCAGATATGGCTTTGGAAATAAGGACTTCCTTTATTCCTTTCTGTTTTAATGCCTGTCTGACTTTCTGAGGTCCCCACTTGTCGAGGATCAGTTTGTCACTGGCAAAAGCTTTTGCATAACGCTCCTCGTCAATATATCCGGATTTTATCAACGATGATATTATTTTGTCGGAATCGGCTTCGGAGACATTCCATTTTCGCATTTTGATTTTGGCTTCCAGTATGCACACTTCCCGCTCGGAACACCATGCTTCCATGTTTCGAAGTACTTCATTCATAGCAATCAGATAATCAATAATAAAAAATAACGAACTGCGAACAGGTAAATTCGCAGCCCGTAATTTTTTTAATTGCAAATTATGCTTTTTTCCACTGTTCTCTTAAAAGTTTTACAGCGGCAGGCACCGTTTCTTCCCTGTTACCTTTTGTTCCGCATTCGAACGAAACATAACCCCGGTATCCAAGTTCTTTCAGGCCTTTAAATCCATCGACATAATTATCGGCCTCTCCGTCTTCACCCGGCATGGATCTGCGTTTACGGCTTGCCATGTGTACATGACTCAGGTATTTGCCGGCAGAGATAAAAGCTCCTCTGTCGGAAGTTTCTTCGTGCGTCATGTGCCAAAAATCGCCCAGACAGGTTAATCCCGGAGAATTGACATCCCTGCACATTGCAGCAGCGTCGGCGAGCAGACGCAAAAACCATGCTTCGCCACGATTCAGAGGCTCAAGTATTACGGAAGTATTACGTTTTTGGGCAAAATCGGCTAATTCCGTAAGATGTTCGAGCAGTATTTCGCGGGCTTTCGGCATCTGCAAAGAAGGTTGCTGACCGTTGAATCCCGGAACAAGTATCATTCCGACAGAGCCTAACTCGCTTCCTGCGGCTAAGATTTCTTTGGATGATTCGATACACTGTTTGCGTTTTTCAGGGTCTTCGGCGATCAGCCAGCCGGAAAAACCTGCACAGATAGCGCTCACCTTGATGTTCCGGCCTTTCAGAGCCTGTTGTATTTCATTGACACGCTTAGCCAAACCGCCGCCGCCGGGTTCAAAACCGACGACGCCCAGTTTCTCCATATAATCGAGTTTCTCGTTCAAAGATTTTCCCGGAGCAATGCCTTCCTGAAACGAAAGATTTAACGAAGCTTTACCTTTTTGCGGGGCAGGGGCAGCGGACAATACTGAGGGCAGCGAAACGCCGACAGATGCCAGCGCTCCGACTGCTATAGTTTTTTTAATGAAATTACGGCGATTATCCATAATAAATCTATTTTACAAACTCAATTTATTTGCCTTTGCCGGGAACAGGTACTACATATTTACTCATATCCTGATTTTCCAGTTTCGGATCCTGAGGTAGAAAATCCATGTTTACTTTCTTGATATCGTCCCATGTAATACGGTTTCCGGTGTATGCCGATTCTCTTCCGAGAACTGCCAGCAAAGAGGAATTAGCCGTAGCTTCGGTTTCGTTGAACGGTTTATTTTCTCTGATAGCCGTAATCATGTCCACAAATTCAAGAACATAAGCATTGGTTTGTTTAAATTCCTGTTTTTCTTTTTCGCCATCCCATTTCCATAATTCGTTTCCTGCAAGATCTCTGATCGTGTTGTGCTGCCAATAGCCAAGCGTCCCGCGTACATATTCGGAAACATTGCCCGAACAACCGTCTATCTGGCGGCACATACTGTGCAGGTGTACTCCGTTTTCGTATTCATAATCAACACTGAACATGTCATACTGGTCGCCTGTCACACGCCGGTGACGCGCTCCGAAGCCTGTTGCAGCAACAGGTTTTAATCCTGAAAACCAGTTGAAGACATCAAGATTATGTACATGCTGTTCAACGATATGGTCGCCCGAAAGCCAGGTCCAGTTCACCCAGTCGCGAATCATCCATTCCATATCTGTCCATTCTTTCTGACGTTCGCGATACCAAAGCTGTCCCTGATTCCAGTAAACGGCGCCGCCGGTTATTTCACCGATAATACCGTCAGCAATTACTTTATAAGCTTCAACATAAGAACGCTGGTGACGACGCTGAGTACCGGTACATACGCATAATTTCTTTGTGTCGGCGATTTTGGAAAGAGCAAGCAGTTTCAATGCTCCGGCAACGTCCGCACATATCGGCTTTTCCATGAAAACGTGCTTTCCGGCCTGAACAGCAGCTTCGAAATGCAGGGGACGGAAAACAGGCGGAGTAACCAGTAAAACAACATCAACCAAATCAATAACTTTTTTGTAGGCGTCAAATCCTACAAAGCAGTTTTCTTCGGGGACTTCCTGTCCGGCGTCTTTTTTCACTCTTTCTCTCGCGCCGTCTAATCTGTCCTTAAATACATCGCCCAAAGCAACGACTTTAATTTTGTCGGCAGCCCTGGTAAGGCTGATAAGGTCGCCCGTTCCCTGTCCGCCACAACCGACAAGTCCTACTTTAAGTTCTTTTCCATCAATGGCTTTATCTTTCAAAGTCGGGATACGCCATGATTTTAACCGTTCGATCGGAGCAGGTTTTTGAGGTTTTGCCTCGCCTGTTCCGCAAGATGACAATACCGATCCTCCGGTGACTAATGCTCCGGCTCCGGCAACTGTTGCAGTCGATAAAAACTGCCTTCTGCTTAATGATGTTTTATGTTTCATTATCAAAAAATTTATAAAAATATTAATATCTAATTTGTTTACAGATCCATTCGCCTGCTTCCGACGTTTTGCAGGCTTTTCCGTCGACAGCGATGTCTTCGGTCACTATTCCGGCATTCAGCGATTCGTTTACTGCTTTCCGTATGTGTTCGGCCTCGTTTTTCAGTCCGAAAGAATATTCGAACATAAGCGCAGCCGAAAGAATTGTCGCCAGCGGGTTTGCAATATCTTTGCCCGCAGCCTGCGGATATGAGCCGTGAATAGGCTCGAACACCGAAGTATGGATACCGATTGACGCTGACGGTAGCATCCCCAGCGAACCGGTTATTATCGAAGCTTCGTCGGTCAGTATATCCCCGAACATGTTTTCGGTGACTACGACGTCAAAACGCTTGGGACACTGTATGATTTGCATCGCTGCATTATCAACGAACATGTATTCGGTTTTCACATCGGAATATTCTTTCTCAAGTTTCTGAGAAACCTGTCTCCATAATCGGGACGTGGATAAAACATTGGCCTTATCGACAACTGTCAGTTGCTTTTTACGTGTCAGCGCATATTTATATGCCAGATGAACAATGCGTTCTATCTCGTCCTTTGTATATACGCAGGTATCGTATGCGGTATTCCCGTCTTCGGAACGACCTTGCGGACGTCCGAAATATATTCCTCCGGTCAATTCTCTTATGCAGACAAAATCAGCATCTTCAACCAAATCCCGTCGCAAAGGAGAACGGTGTATCAGTTGAGGAAAAGTCGTAACGGGACGGATATTGGCATATAAACCCAATTTTTTTCTCATGGCGAGAAGACCCTGTTCCGGTCTTACTTTGGCGCTCGGGTCGTTATCGTATTTCGGCGCACCGATTGCACCAAAAAGTACGGCATCGGAATTTAAACATAATTCGTGGGTAGAATCGGGATACGGATTTCCACAGGCATCAATTGCCGCAGCGCCGACTAAGGCCGATTCATAGTGTAAATCATGATGATATACAGAGCAAACCGTTTTAATGACATTCAACGCCTGTGAAACAATTTCGGGACCTATTCCATCACCTGAGAGAACCGCTATATTAATTTTCATT
>JAISPE010000204.1 GCA_031275145.1 Prevotellaceae bacterium
GAAATAAATCGAACAGTTGCGAGTTTTATTTATACCGTCGCGGGCAATCATAATTTCAATTAAAAAAAAATCCTTATCTTTGCGCTCAATATCAGGTTACAAATTGAAAATAAGTGAAATAATGGCACAACAAAAAAAATTTATTACATGTGACGGGAATTATGCGGCTGCACATATTGCATACATGTTCAGCGAAGTTTCTGCAATATATCCCATTACACCATCGTCCACCATGGCGGAATACATCGACGAATGGGCTGCGACAGGCAAGAAAAACCTTTTTGGTGAAACAGTAAAGGTTGTCGAGATGCAGTCGGAAGGCGGCGCTGCGGGTACCGTTCACGGCTCGTTGCAGGCCGGCGCACTGACCTCGACATTCACTGCTTCGCAGGGTCTGTTGTTGATGATTCCCAATATGTACAAGATTGCCGGAGAGTTATTGCCGGCAGTGTTTCATGTCTCGGCGCGTTCTCTGGCGGCGCAGGCGCTGTCTATTTTTGGAGACCACAGCGACGTTATGTCGGCGCGGCAAACAGGATTTGCTTTTCTTGCTTCCGGCGGCGTTCAGGAAGTTATGGATTTGTCGGCGGTTGCGCATTTGGCGGCTATCAAGGGAAGAGTTCCGTTTGTCAGCTTTTTCGACGGTTTCCGGACATCGCACGAGATACAGAAAATAGAATCTCTGGATAAAGAGTCGCTTGAATATCTCTTAGATAAGAAAGCCTTACAGGGATTTCGCGAGAGAGCGTTAAATCCCGAACATCCTGTTACGAGAGGTACGGCTCAGAATCCCGACATTTATTTCCAGTCGCGTGAAGCATCCAACACTTTCTATGAGCTTGTTCCCGATATAGTTGAAAACTATATGAAGGAAATATCGAAAATCACGGGAAGGGAATACCATCCGTTCAACTATTACGGCGATCCCGAGGCTGAAAACGTAATCATCGCCATGGGATCCGTAACGGAAACGATTCGCGAATGTGTTGATGATTTGACCGCTAAGGGTGAAAAAGTAGGAGTTCTTGCAGTACATCTTTACCGTCCGTTCTCTGCAAAATATTTTTTCAGGGCAATTCCTTCGACTGTCAAACGTATTGCAGCGCTCGACAGGACAAAAGAGCCGGGCGCACCCGGAGACCCTCTGTATCTTGACATAGTAAATCTGTATTACAACCGTCCCGACGCTCCGATAATTGTAGGAGGCCGTTACGGGTTAAGTTCGAAAGACACAACCCCTGCGCAAATTTTATCAGTGTTCGACAATCTTAAACTGAACGAGCCTAAAAATCAGTTCACAATAGGGATTGTAGATGACGTGACATTCAAGTCGCTGCCCGTCGGGAAAGAGGTCAGTCTGTCCAAACCCGGAACTTACGAAGCGAAATTCTACGGGCTGGGCTCCGACGGAACGGTAGGCGCAAACAAAAATACTATCAAGATCATAGGAGAGACGACCGACAAATATTGTCAGGCATATTTTGCATACGACTCCAAAAAGTCTGGAGGATTCACCACATCGCATCTCCGTTTCGGCAATTTACCGATTACATCGCCGTATCTTGTAAATACTCCCGATTTCGTAGCCTGTCACGTACCGTCGTATGTGCATAAATACGATATACTTGCCGGCATCAGGGAGGGCGGAACATTCCTGCTGAACAGTCTTTGGGATGCGGAAGAGACAAAAAAACGTCTTCCCGATTCGGTGAAAAAGATTCTTGCCGGGAAGAAATTGAATTTCTATATAATAGATGCGACAAAAATTGCATTGGAGATTGGTCTGGGCAACCGCACAAACACAATTCTCCAGTCGGCATTCTTCAAAATATCCGGGGTGATACCCTACGATTTAGCCGTAAAGCAAATGAAATATGCCGTAGAAAAAAGTTATGGCAAGAAAGGCGGCGACATCGTTGCGAAAAACAATGCGGCGATAGATCGCGGCAGCGAATACGAGAAAGTCGAAATACCGGCAGAATGGGCAAATCTCGAAGCCAAACCGCTGTCTTCGAGAACAGGCGACGTTCCGCAATTTATCTCGGAAGTTGCCGACACTATGAATGCTCAAAACGGCGATTCTCTGCCTGTCAGCGTGTTTACGGGACGCGAAGACGGAACTTTCCCGTCCGGCACAACAGCATACGAGAAACGCGGAGTTGCAACGATTGTGCCGAAATGGATATCAGGCAACTGTATTCAGTGTAACCAGTGCGCTTATGTCTGTCCTCATGCTGTTATCCGTCCTTTCCTCCTCACCGAAAAGGAACTGGAGAATCTGCCGGGCGAACATGATACGGTAAAGGGAAACGGCCCGTTCAAAGAATATCAGTTTAAGATACAGGTAAGTCCATTGGACTGTACTGGTTGCGGTAACTGCGCCGACATTTGTCCCGCAAAGAATAAGGCTTTGGTAATGGAGCCGCTCGAACAGCATCTGAAAGAGCAGGAACGGTTTGATTATCTCCACGAAAAAGTCGGTTACAAAGATAAAGTCGCCGATAAATTCCAGAATTTCAAAAACAGCCAGTTCTCGCAACCCTTATTCGAATTTTCGGGCGCCTGTGCAGGATGCGGCGAAACTCCATACATAAAAGCCGTTACGCAACTCTACGGCGACCAGATGCTGGTAGCCAACGCAACAGGATGTTCTTCCATCTACGGTGGCTCGGCGCCTTCGACTCCGTACACCGTAAATGCCGAAGGCCGGGGTCCCGCATGGGGCAACTCTCTGTTTGAAGATAATGCCGAATTTGGTCTGGGAATGAATGTTGCAACCGAAAGACTTCGCGACCGCATCGAGTTTTTGATGAACGAATGTAAGGCAAAATCCGGTTGCTCCGACGAGCTCAAATCCCTGTTCGACGAATGGATTGCCAACAGAAATGTCGCTTCAAAAACAAGAGAACTGTATGACAGGATTGTCACTTCGACAAAATGCTGTACCTGCAATTGCGAATATTGTAAGGAAATATACAGTCTGCGTCAATATCTTGTAAAAAAATCGCAGTGGATATTCGGAGGCGATGGCTGGGCTTACGATATCGGTTATGGCGGCCTGGACCACGTGCTGGCTTCGGGAGCGGATGTTAATGTTCTTGTGCTTGATACCGAGGTTTATTCAAATACCGGCGGTCAGTCCTCAAAATCGACTCCGGCGGGAGCTGTGGCCAAATTTGCAACATCGGGTAAACGCGTACGTAAAAAGGATTTGGGCATGATGGCCATATCTTACGGATATGTTTATGTAGCACAGGTCGCTATGGGAGCAAATCAGACTCATTTCTTCAAGATACTGAAAGAAGCGGAGGCTTATCCCGGCCCCTCATTGATTATAGCTTATTCGCCCTGCATTAACCACGGTCTGCGTACCGGAATGGGCGCGACACAGAGAGAGCAAAAGCTTGCGGTTGAATCGGGTTACTGGCATCTGTACTCTTACAATCCTTTGAAAGAAGAACAGGGTCAAAATCCATTCCAGCTCGACAGCAAAGCTCCCGACTGGTCGAAATTCCAGGATTTTATTAAAGGCGAAACACGTTATTCGTCATTGATAAAGACTTTCCCGAAAGAAGCGGAAGCATTGTTTGTCGAAACACAACGCAACGCCGAATGGAGGTATAATCAGTATAAAAGACTGGCGGCAATTGACTATTCAGCTAAAACGGAATAGGTTTCATTTTAACGTTTGAATTAAAACAGGATGTCCGGTGTTGATGTCCTGTTTTTTTTAATCAAAAAAAGCATTACTTTTGCGCATTATTAATATGTATAAAACTGTATCTTATGTATGACGATGATGATGATGATGATGATAAGCCGAATGTGAGGGATTTACCCCTGTTCAAAAAAGGACAGGAAATCCGGGAGACAGTATATTTGCTGGCAAGTCTGTTTCCCGAAGATGATATGCACCTGCAATCTCTGAAAGGTGAAATGATTGGCGATGCAGCTTTACTCACAGTAAAAATAGCAGGTGCAGAAGCAACGGACCTGTACGATTTAAAGATGGAAGCGGCAACCATTATTCGCAAAGCAGCCAATGACTTAAAACTAATGAACCATACGCTGGAAATGTTTGGTTTCAAGGATGTCGAATATTTTCAGATTGTCAGAGATTTGATTGAAGAATACCGTCTTTTGTTTATTGACTGGGTAGCCGGATTCGATCAGTGGAGCTATATTGTTGACCGGTGGGGGTTGTTCAATCCTCCCGGCGTAAGCCCGTTTGACAAAACGGATGATTATTTTTGACAGAATTTTTAAATCGGCGTAGCCAAACTTTAGTTCGACGAAGTCAATTAACATAATTTTCATAATTAACAGACTTTGTAAATTATGAAAATTATGTAAAAAAATACTTTTGTATATATTTGCGGTCAAAAAAATGGTTTATATGAATTTGTAAAAATGGAAAAAATGAAAGTAAAAAAATTAATATTCAATCCGCTACAGGAAAATACCTACATAGTTTACGACGACACAAAAGAATGTGTGATAATCGACCCGGGCTGTCAAAAATCCATGGAAAAGAATGCTTTAAAACAGTTTATCGCAGACAGTGATCTTAAACCGAAAATACTGCTGAATACGCATTGCCATTTTGACCATATTTTTGGCAATAATTTCGTTTGCAGGGAATA
>JAISPE010000223.1 GCA_031275145.1 Prevotellaceae bacterium
AAAATTCTTTTCGCGGTAGATTTTGGACGATACGATAACTTCGTACTGTGTTTCTTTTGTCTGTAGTCCAACTTCTGTAATCAGGATCGGAACTTATATTATCCTTTCTGAATTGCTGATATTTGCTCAATGATTTTCTTGTGTCAAAATAATTCGCTTAATCTGTGTCATCTGCATAATAAATCCGGGATTGTAAAAGATTTTTTTTACTTTTGTATCCGTTAAAATTAGAGTTTTACTGATTATAATGAAAGAATAATATAATGAAAAAAAGAAATTTAACACAATTATTACTGATCGCAACTGTTGCGTTACAGTTTAGCGGTAATCTTGCGGCGCAGGAAGTGCGTGGCGGACAGGAGACGAAAAGTACGGAAGCGAAACGCGGGCGTTTTTTCGACTGGGGCAATTATGCGATGTTTGTACACTGGGGGCTGTATTCCCGAATTGGCAATAAATGGGAAGGTAAGACATATTACGGTAACAGCGAATGGATTATGAATAAAAATATGGCGGATATCCCTGTGGACGAATACAAGGCTACCGCCCGGAATTTCAACCCGGACAGGTTCGACGCCAAACAGTTGGCGCAGTTAGCAAAAGATGCCGGCATGAAATACATTATCATTACAAGCAAACACCATGACGGATTTGCCATGTATCACTCTCAGTGCAATAAATTTAACATTGTGGATGCTACACCTTTCAAGCGCGATCCCATGAAAGAACTGTCGGAAGCCTGTAAGGAACTCGGATTAGGATTCGGATTTTATTATTCGCACAATCAGGACTGGACATATCCCGGAGGAACAGGAGGCCCCAAAGTTGACCATGACGGTAATCCGAAAACATTTGACGACTATTTCTACGAAAAATGTTTGCCGCAAGTGGAAGAGATCACTAAAAACTACGGAGACATGGAACTCATCTGGTTTGATACGCCCGGAGGAATCCCCGCAAAATACGCCCAACAATTAGTCGATGTAGTTCACCGCAATCAGCCTGGCGCACTGGTATCCGGTCGTGTCGGCTTCAACATGGGCGATTACCGTACTCTCGGCGACATGGAAGTCCCGCTGACAAATATCGAAGGGCTTTGGGAAGGTGTTGACGTTACCAACGATTCGTGGGGTTATGCATGGTATGACCAGAATTGGAAAACGCCCGGGCAAATACTCAACTATCTCATCTCGACCATTGCCCGCGGAGGCACATATATGCTGAATGTCGGTCCCGATCCGTCCGGGCAGGTTCCCGAAACTGCGCAGATGTTTTTGCGTCTGGCCGGAAAATGGATTGCCCGCTATCCGCAGGTGATTTATTCTGCCGGCGCTTCTCCCTGGGAACATGCTTTGCCATGGGGCGATGTTGTTGTCAATGAGGGAAAACTTTATCTGGCTATTTTCAAATGGCCGACGTCAGGAAAACTCTGTCTGCCGGGTTTGGAATCGGAAATCGCATCCGTAAAATTGCTGACAGACGGCAAACCTCAAAAACTGAATTTCGTGAAAGAAGGAAAATGGACAGTGATCAGTGTGCCTTATTCCGCACCCGAAAAGCTGGTGTCGGTAATAGAACTTTCGCCGAAAGGAGAAATCAAAGTAGATAACACTCAGTCTGTCGATCCTGAATTTGGCCTGACTCTGTCCGCTAAATATGCAACCGCCGAAAACGGCAGAGTAGTAAACAGAAAGTGGATGGAAAAATTCGGGGAATGGAAATTCAAATACCAGGTAAGCGACTGGAGTGAAAATACCCGTACCGTATGGGAATTTGAGATAAAAACTCCGGGCAGATATTTTTTCGAGATAACGGCTTCAGGCTCGGGGCCGAGAGTGTGGAACATCAAAACTGACGAAGGCCGCGAAGTGCAGAACCGTCAAAACACGTCTGAAATCTATCATACGCAACCTGTTGGCTGGCTAACGTTCGATAAAGCCGGCAAACATTCCGTAACCGTGTGTATGCCGGAAAGAGAAAGAGCAAATACAAGTCTGGCTGCAATAAAAATAACTCCTTTTGAGTAGGAAAAATTAACCCGGCAGAAAAAAAGATTACGTAAGTGTCTGAAACTGGATAAATAAAAAATAAAATCTTGCATGATAAAAAATTATTTTTACATTTGTGGCCGAAATGAACTTCAGGTTATTAATTATAGTAAATGAAACAGTAATTTTTATATTAAAATATTGATTCTTATGGATAAAAACAAAAACAGCGTTTCTCGAAGGCAGTTCCTTGGAACAGGACTTGCCGCAGCAGTTGCTTTAACTGTCGTTCCGCGCCACGTTTTAGGCGGAACAGGATTTATTGCTCCAAGCGATCAGATTACACTTGGATTTATTGGTAACGGCATACAGTCAAGACACTTGTTCAATTCGTTTGTAAAACGGGCTAAAATAATCGCGGCCAGCGATGTCGATTCCCGTAAACTTGATTATTTCAAAAATAAGGCGGAAAAGGTTTATGCGGAAGCCGGAACTCCCGCGAAAGGCTTCAAAACGTACAGGGATTTCAGGGAATTACTCGCAAACAAAAGTATTGATGCCGTTGTGATTGCCACTCCCGACCACTGGCATGCCATCAATGTTATCGAAGCGGCAAAAGCAGGTAAGGATGTATACTGCGAAAAACCTTATTCGCACAGTATCGAAGAAGGCCGTATGATGGTCAAAGCTATTGAAAAATACAAACGTATCAATCAGACAGGCAATATGCAGCGTTCGTGGAAAAATTTCCGCAATGCCTGCCGTTTAGTAAGAAACGGTCACATCGGCGATATTCTTGAGGTTAAAGTATGTTGCGGTCCCCCGCCCGTATCGTACGATCTTCCTGCCGAACCGGCGCCCGAATATCTTGACTGGGAGATGTGGGTTGGTCCGGCCGTATTCAACCCGTACCATTCCGAACTTTCGCCGCCTCTGGAAAAAACACACTTCCCGAACTGGCGGAATTACAAGGAATACGGCAACGGTATGACTGCCGACTGGGGTGCGCACATGTTCGATATTGCGCAGTGGGGACTCGGTAAAGACGACAGCGGCCCAATCGCTGTTTATCCTCCCGACAAAGACCACAAATACCTGACTTTCGAGTATGACAACGGAGTGAAAATGACTCACGAAGATTTCGGACGCGGATACGCCGTCAGATTTATCGGAACAAAAGGAGTCATTGATATCAGCCGCGGATTCTTTGAAACTTTACCCGGAAACCTTTCTTCTCACGAATTTTCGGATAACGAAATAAAATTATACGAATCCAACGACCATTATCAAAACTGGCTGGACAGTATCAAATCGCGGAAACCGACAGTCAGTACGGCGGAAATCGGTCACCGTACGGCTACTGTTTGCTTCCTTGCAAATATTTGTTACGAATTGCAGCGTCCTTTGCACTGGAATCCGGCTAAGGAAGAGTTTATTAATGATACCGAAGCAAATAAACTGCGATCGGGATTTATCAGGAAACCATGGATATTAAAAGTCTAAAGCCATAAATGTGTGTGTAAAACCGGAGGATGATGACTTCTCTGCTGATTCCTCCGGTTTACTTTTTGAATTAGAATTAAAGAATTAACAGAATATTACAAAATTAATTTAATTTAAAGGATTATGTTTTTAAGAAAAATAACCGGAATTTTTTACTTTTTTTTATCGTTACTCTTATCGGTAAACGTTCTGAACGCTAAAGACCCGATAAAAGCGCTTATTGTAACCGGACAAAATAACCACAACTGGAAAGCGAGCAGTGTAATACTCCAAAAATATTTAAACGAAAGCGGGATATTTGTTGCCGATATGGCCGTTTCGCCGGAAAAAGGCGGAGACATGTCTTCGTTTCGGCCCGACTTTTCGGCATATAAGGTTGTTGTTTTGGACTATAACGGCGATTCATGGCCGGAAGACACTAACAGGGCTTTTTTGGAATATGTGAAAAACGGCGGCGGAGTTGTCGTATATCATGCTGCCGATAATGCCTTCCGTAAGTGGAAAGAATATAATGAGATCATTGGTCTGGGCGGCTGGGAAGGCCGTAATGAAACGGACGGGCCGTATGTGTATTATGTCGATGGCAAGGAAGTCAGAGATACTTCCCCCGGTCACGGCGGCAGTCATGGTAAACAGCATGAATACAAAATAGCCCTTCGTGTAAAAAAACATCCTGTAACCAAAGGATTGCCGGCAATATGGACACACAGCAAGGATGAACTGTATGACCGTTTACGCGGCCCTGCAAAAAATCTTACCGTACTTGCTACCGCCTATTCCGACAAAGCAACGGGAGGAACGGGTCGCGACGAGCCGGTACTCATGACAATCAACTGGGGTAAAGGACGTATTTTCCACACTGTACTCGGACATGTAGGTGGCGAATCTACTCATCCGGCTGTGGAAGGCGCAAGTTTTATTGTCACTTTCCTGCGTGGAGCGGAATGGGCTGCAACGGGTAAGGTAACTCAGAAAGTCCCTGATGATTTTCCCGAAAAATAGAAATATAATAAATTGTATAACATAATAAATTAAAAAGTATGAAGAATATTTCTTTTGCAGTCGGCTCGGCTTATACGGCTCTGCTGGCTTTCGTAATCGTCTGTATCGACCAGTTGATTAAAGGGTACATGCCCCTCGGCAGTGAAAACGGGTTTACTTATATTGCGTTCGTAGCGTGGGCGGTGTATTTTTTCACCGGTACGGCTAAAGACGGAATACGCGCCGCTATCGGGTATGTTATCGGTATTGCGTTTTCTATCGGTATCGTCAAACTTGCCGGTTTACTTGCGTGTACGCTGTTTTTCGCTGTCCCGATTGCGGTGTTTATCGTGGTTTTTGCGGTGCTGTACTT